>NZ_JBHXEG010000060.1:0-59092 GCF_042724935.1 Kitasatospora sp. NPDC127060 | reverse complement strand
GCTTCCTACGCCCCTGGCTGACCTGGCGGTCCCGGATCTCGAAGTCCATTGCATCCCCTGAGCTGGGGTGTTGCAACGAACGCTAGAACCCAAGGGCTCTGGGGGCGGGGGGGAAAGGCGGACACCGCCGGGCCCTCGCTTTCGAGGGCCCGGCGGTGTCGTCGTTTCGGCGCTACGGCGTCAGGCGCGGCGGCCGCGCTTGCGGCGCGCGAGGTAGACCGCGCCGCCGCCGACGGCGAGCAGGGCGACGGCTGCGGCCGCGATCGGGCCGGTGTTGGAGTTGGCACCGGTCTCGGCCAGCGGCGGGCCGGAGACGCTGCTGGTGGCGCCGGCGACGGTGGTGCTGCCGGTGGCGTCGCTGGAGGTGGCCGAGGTGGCCGGGCCGGCCGGGGTGGTGGCGGTGCCGCCGGTGGGCTGGCCGCTCGGGGTGTCGCCGCCGACCGGCTGGCCGGTGGCCGGGTCCAGGATCAGGGTGGCCGGCTGCGGGTTCTTGAAGTCGAACATGCCCTCGATGGAGCCGGCGTGCTCGTCGAAGGAGTAGTCGCCGATCCGGCCGGTCTTCCAGTTGTCCTCGACGAAGCGCAGGATCGAGGTCTGGTCGGTCTGGGTGTGGTCGACGAAGTTGGCCTTGGCGTACGGCGAGGCCACCAGCAGCGGCAGGCGCGGGCCGAAGCCGCAGCGGTCGGCGTAGCCGCCCCAGCCGGCGTCCTTGCCGCACTGGCCGGTGCCGCTCAGGCTGTCGTTGGCGGCGTCGCGCGAGCCGTTGACCGGCTCGGCGAACTTGTGGTCGTACCAGCCGTCCGAGTCGTCGTAGGCGATGACGACGGCGGTGGAGGCCCAGTCCTTGGACTTCTGCAGCTTGTTGATGGTGTCGACGACGAAGTGCTGCTCGTCCAGCGGGTCCGAGTAACCGGCGTGGCCGTCCTGGTAGTTGGCGGCCTTGAGGTAGCTGACGGCCGGCAGGTTGCCGTGCTGGACGGCGGCGTCGAAGTCGGTCAGGTCGTACTGGTGGTTGGCCTGGCCGTCGTGGCCGATCTCGTCCACCGTCTTGGGCGCCAGGTGCTGCGGGTTCGCCGTGGACTTGTAGTACTGGAAGGGCTCGTGGTGCGGGTTGTAGTCGGTCTGCGGGGCGCCCACGATGTTGTTGTGCGTGGCGCCGCAGGCGGCCTTGCCGTCCTTGGTGCCGGTCGGCTTGAAGCCGCCCTGGAACCAGCCCCAGCTGACGCCCTTGTCGTTGAGCAGGTCGCCGATGTTCTTGCCGGTCATGACGAGCTGGTTGTGCGCCGGGTTGGAGCAGTCGTCGTAGCCCGGGTCGGGGTCGTTGATGACGGTGCCGATGCCCTTGGCGTCCGGGGAGGCGACCACGTAGGCGTCGGTGGTCTGCTTGCCGGTCTTCGGGTCGACCGGGTAGCCGCCGTGCAGCTGGCCCGAGACCAGGTTGAGCGCGCCGGGGGTGGAGGGCCCGTAGTTGGTACCGAAGGAGTTGTCGCTCATCGCGAAGCGCTGGGCGTAGTTCCAGAGGCCGGTGACGGTGTTCCCGTCGTAGTAGTCCATCACCAGGCCGGGCGCGGTGTACATCGGGGCCTTGCAGCTCTCGATGTCGGTGTGCTCGACGAACTTGTCCATCTTGCCGCCGTCGAAGGCGAGCTGCTCGTCCTTGTAGGTGTGGTCCTGGTCGCAGGTGACGGCCTGGGAGGGCGTCAGCCGCACCGGGTTGTTCCGGTTCGGGTTCTTGTGCAGCAGGTCGTCGCTGAGGCCGTCCACCTTCGGGGTGCCGGGCTTGGCGGTGAACTTCACCTTGTCGTCGGCGGTGTTGGCCGCGTTCGGGTAGGTGCCGAAGTAGTGGTCGAAGGAGACGTTCTCCTGGAATATCACCACCAGGTGCTTGATCGGGGTGGCGGTCTGGGGGCCGTCGGCGGCGAAGGCGGCGGGCGCGGTGCCGAAGGCGGTCAGCGAGGCCGCGCCGATCAGGCCGGCGCCGTAGCGGAGCCACCTGTTGCGGCTGGGAACTGCGTGCATGTCGGTTCCTCGGACGTCATCGTCATACGTGTCAAGTTGGGGCCGTGACGCGCGTAGCACGAGCGGCGCGGCGGCTAGACGCTAGAGCGTAGCGGTGAACACGGTTGACGAGTGCATGTGAACACGCGGTTAATCGCCGAGGTACGGAACTCTTCATCAGGGCTGCCGCCGGGCAGACAAGTCCGATGAATGTCGCTCGAATCAGGCCATTGCGGGACGACTTTCAGTGCTTTCCGGCCACATATGTCGCTTCCGTCCGGGCGGGGAGATGGAGACCGGGGACGGCGCGAAACCGTGGCCGAAGTCACCGCCGGCCGGCTGCCCGCGCCGGGGTCGCGGAGGGGCTGGCCGAGTCACCTGAGTCACCCGAGTCGTCTGAGTTGGCCGAGCCATCTGCGGAGCCGGAGCAGCCGGGCCCGCTCCGGGCAGCGCCCGGAGCGGGCCGCCACGACGGTCAGCGCACCCCGGGCGGCCGGCCGCCGGCTCAGGCGTAGATCGCGATCCGGGGCTCGACCGTCCCCCGGGCGGGCCCGTGGAGCGCGGTGAGCCGGTAGCTCTCGGTGAGGGTGTGGCCGGAGTGCAGGACGATCTTCGCCGGGACCAGCGCGGTGTACAGCGTGCCGGTCTGGCTGGCGAGCGGCACGGTGTGCCAGCGGCCGTCCGTGCCCCGCATCTCCAGCCGGAAGTCCGAGGTGCCCAGGAAGGGGCCCTGCTGGGGGGATACGAGCAGGATCTGCGGGGCGACGGTCTGATCCGTCGGGGTGTCGTTGCGGTAACGGAAGGTGAGCCGGTGCGGCGCGCGGTCGGTCGGCAGCGCGGAGTCGGGCAGGTCCACGAAGCGCACCGGTGCGGCGGCCGCACCGGAGGTGGCGGCTGCGGTGGCCGGGGGCGCGGAGGCCGCCTGCGCGGGCGCGCTGATCGCCGCGGCGGGCAGGACGGTGAGGGCGGCGACGGTCAGCACCAGAGCCCGACGGGGGATCGTCCTGGTCGGCATGGCGCCTCCTTCGGTCGAGGGGCGGCTGGGGGCCGGTGGCCCGGCGGACGGTGTCCGCGGGGCCACGGACGGTCGCCGGCCGGGCGGTTCGTACTCCACCACCTTGCACGTGCCCGGCGGATGGCGCATCCGCCGGGCACGTGCCCGCCCTCGGAGGTCAGCCCAGCGGGCGGCAGAGCAGCGCGTCCGGGACGCCGTACTCCAGCCGGCTCCAGGTGTCGGCGACGCCGGCCACGTACTCGCCGTCGGCGCACTGGCCCTTGTAGGAGCCGGGTGCCCAGTCACTGGCGGTGGAGCCGCCGGCGGCGGGTCGGTTGTCGCCGCGGTCGAACCAGACGGTGCGGCCGGCGGCGGGCAGGGAGGTGGCGGACGGGGCGCAGAGCAGGGCGGACATCGCGTTGCTGTGGACGCTGTAGCCCACCGCGAACGTGCTGTCCGGGCACTGGAGCTTGTCGTAGCCGGAGGCCCAGTCGCCTCCGGTGACGTAGCGCTGGTCGGTGACGGTCACCCAGTCGCCGACGCCGAAGGCGGGCTGCCCCGCGTCGGTGCACAGGCCGCGGCTGCTGCCGCGGCCGAGGCCGGCCAGGCGCTGGCCGTCCGGGCAGACGCCCTTGCGGTTGCCGGGGCTCCAGTCGGGCCGGGCCAGCATCCGGGCGGAGACGTTCTGGTCGCCGTGGTCGAGGTCGAGCATGTTCCAGCGGGTGACCGGTGCGACCTGGCCGGTGTACGAGGGCGCGTCGATCAGCTTGTGCCAGTCGGCGGCGCGCCAGTCGCCGGGGTCGTTGAGGCCGAGTTGCCGGCCGGCGCCGTCGTACGAGAGCAGCGCCCAGGTGTCGTTGGGGACACCGTTGTTCTGCCAGCCGACCAGCGGCCAGACGGCGAAGTCGGTGTCATTGGCGGCCAGGATGTCGGTGAAGCGGTCGAACCAGGCCTGCTCCTTGGCGTCGGTGGAGCCGCGCCCGCCGGCGCCGAACTCGCTGACCCAGACCGGGGCGGTGAAGTGCTGGCCGGACCGGGTGACGAACAGCGCCTCCTGGTCCACCACCTGGGCCAGCTGCTCGGGGGTGAAGTCCTCGTAGCGCGGGTCGGAGGTGGAGCCGGGGCCGCTGCCCGCGCCGGTGTTGGCCGGGCCGGTGTAGGCGTAGAAGTGGGCGGCGTAGACCAGCTTGTCGGAGCGGATCAGGGTGTTGGAGAGGGTCGCCACCGGGGTGAGCATCGGCCGGCCGTGGGAGAATCCGGCGGCGGGGATGCCGTACCAGTTGATGCCCTCCATGATGACCAGCAGGTCCGGGTCGGTCCGCAGGATCCGGTTTCCGGCCTCCTCGAAGGCGCCGTACTCGTCGTGGGCGTCGCCCAGGCCCCAGTTGGGGTCGTCCCAGGTGTCCCGGCGGACCTCGTTGCGCAGGTCCGCGCCGACGACCCGCTTGTTCGAGGCGTAGCGGTTCGCCATGAACACCCAGTCGTCCTCCCACTGCTGGGTGCTCTGGCCGCTGTTCCAGCGCTCGTTGCCGTCCAGGCCGCAGCAGAAGCGGTAGCTGGTGGTGTGGTTGTTGAGGATGACCGCGAAGCCGTCGGCGGTCAGCGCGGCGACCACGGCGTCGTAGACCTGGAGCGGGGTCCGGCCCTTGAGCTGCGGGTTGGCGGCGACGGCGACGTCCGGCACGGTAGTGGTGTCGTGGATCAGGGCGTTGGCGAACGGTAGCCGGACGGCGTTCAGGCCCAGGCCGTGGAAGCCCGCCAGGATCTGGCCGATCGGCGCCCGGTCCAGGCCGAGCGGGATGTCGTACGACACCTGGCCGGCCTGGTTGTCCGCCGGGTCGGTGGTCGAGCCACTGCCCTCCCAAGTGCCCTGGGCTCCTGCCCAGTTGCCGGCCTTGAGCTTGAACCGGTCGCCGTTGGCGTCGACGACGTAGCGCCCGCGGGTGCTCAGCGGGCCGGTCCAGGAGGCGGCCAATTGGGCGCCGCTGAGGACCGGTGTGGTGGTGGCGGTTGCCGCTTGCGCGGGTGGGGCGGTGCTCACGAGGGCGGCCAGCAGGGCCGCCACCGCGAGCACGGCGGTGCGGGCCTTACGGATGGGGATCACGGATGCTCCGGCGAGGGTGACAGGGGCAGGGATTGTCGACGGTACGTCAAAACAACTGTTCAGGACGAGAGTGCGGGCGGTGCGGGCTGGCTGGGCGCCCTTATGACAACGGCATTGACGTGAAACGAACCCACCGGTTTCATGGCTCGCACTTCCCCCGCCCCACCCCCACGCCCCCCACGAAGAAGGCGGTGACCCGTTGGCATCGACGGTGAAGGACGACACGGGCAACGGCCCGAGAACGGGTGCCGGCCACGGCGCCATGCACCGGTCCATCGGCCTGCTGGACGGCGCCGTCATCGCCGCCTCCAGCACGGCCGCCACCAGCAGCATCGGCATCGGCCTGGGCCTGATGGCAGGCGTCGTCGGCCTGCACCTGCCCGCGATCATGCTGCTGGCCTTCCTGCCCGTGCTCGCCATCGCGGGCGGCTACGGGCGGTTGAACGCGGTCGAACCCGACGCCGGCAGCAGCTACCGCTGGGTCGGCCGCACCCTCAGCCCCTGGCTGGGCTTCCTCACCGGCTGGGTGAACACCGTCGGCACGGTGGTCTTCATGGCCTACACCACCACCGTCACCGGCTCCGCGGTCATCCAACTCCTCGACCAGGCCCACCTGCGCAGCGTCGCGGGCCTGCGCCTGGACGCCGACTCCACCGTCCAGTGCACCCTGCTCGGCCTGGTCGTGCTGGTCGGTGCCGCCCTCGTCGCCGTCCGCGGACTCGACCTCGCCGCCCGGCTGCAGAAGGCGCTGCTGGTCTTCGAGTACGCGGTGCTGCTCGGCTTCTGCGGCTACGGGCTGTTCGCCGGCGACCAGCCGTTCTCCCTCCAGTGGTACAGCCCCTTCGACCTGCCCTCCTTCGACGCCGTGGCCCAGGGCATGGTGCTCGCGGTGTTCTGCTACTGGGGGTTCGAGTCGGTGTTCAGCGTCGGCGAGGAGGTGCGGGAGCCGCGCGACGCCTCCCGGGGCGGCTTCCTCGCCCTGGTGGTGATGATGCTGCTCTTCCTGCTCGCCGGGACGGCCTTCCAACGGGTGCTGCCGCTCGACGAGTTGGCCGACAACGGCGCCCACGGACTGACCTACTTCGGCACCACCCTGGCCCACCAGCCGCTCGCCGCACTGCCGTTGATCGCCCTGACCTTCTCCGCGGTGGCCTCGCTGCAGTCCTCGGTGATCCCGACCGCGCGCGGGATGTACGCGATGGGCCGCGACGGCGTGCTCGGCCCGGTCTGGACCAGGCTGCACCCCCGGCACACCACCCCCGCCGTCGGCACCCTGCTGATCACCGGCATCGCCGTGCTGCTCGCCCTCGCCTCGATCGCCATCCCCACCGTCAACGACCTGATCTCCGCCGCCGTCAACGCGATCGGCATCATCGTCGCCCTCTACTACGCGCTCACCGCCGTCGCCGCCGCCGTCCGCTTCCGCGGGCTGCTGCGGACCGACCCGTGGCAGGGGTTGCGCGCCGTGGTCGGCCCGCTGCTCGGCGCGGCCGCCCTGCTCGCCGTCGGCGGGTACCTGGCCTGGAGCTTCTACGACTCCACCGACCACTTCGAACTCTCCGCCGACAACGGCTGGTTCGAGCTGACGGTGGTGGCGATGATGATCGTCACCGGACTGCCCTCGGCGGCCTGGGCCCGCTGGCGGCGGCGCTCACCGTACTTCCTCGACCCGAGCGCCTGACCCACCCTCCCCCCTGAGCACCACCGAGAACGGAGCACCACCCATGACCGAGGCCGACCTGGTCTTCACCCACGGCCCCGTCCACACCGGCGACGCCGCCCGCACCCGGGCCACCGGCCTGGCCGTGACCGGCGAACGGATCACCGCGGTCGGACACGACGAGGTCCGCGAACTGATCGGACCGCGCACCGAGGTCGTGGACCTCACCGGCAAACTGCTGCTGCCGGGCTTCCAGGACGCCCACGTCCACGCGGTCTTCGGCGGCGTCGAGGCCGCCGCCTGCGACCTCACCGGCACCGTCGGCGTGACCGAGTACCTGGAGCGGATCCGCGCCTACGCCGAGGCCAACCCGGACCAGGAGTGGATCACCGGCAGCGGCTGGTCGCTGGAGAGCTTCGACGGCGGCCTGCCCACCCGGCAGCTGATCGACTCCGTCGTCCCGGACCGCCCGGTCTACCTCACCAACCGCGACCACCACGGCGCCTGGGCCAACACCCGGGCCCTCGAACTGGCCGGCCTCACCCGCGACACCCCCGACCCGGCCGACGGCCGGATCGAACGCGAACCCGACGGCACCCCCGCCGGCACCCTCCAGGAGGGCGCCACCGCCCTGGTCGCCCGGCTGGTGCCGCCGCCCACCGCCGCCCAGCGGCTGACCGGACTGCTCCGGGCCCAGCGGCTGCTGCACTCGCTCGGCATCACCGGCTGGCAGGACGCCCTGCTCGGCGAGTTCAACGGCCAGCCGGACCCCTCGGACGCCTACCTGGCCGCCGCCCACTCCGGCGCGCTGACCGCCCGGGTGACCGGCGCGCTCTGGTGGGACCGCGAGCGCGGCGCCGAGCAGATCCCCGAACTCGTCGCGCGGCGTGCCGAGTTGAGCCAAGGACGGTTTCGGGCCGGCTCGGTGAAGATCATGCAGGACGGCATCGCGGAGAACTTCACCGCCGCCATGACCAGCCCCTACCTGGACGCCTGCGGCTGCGCCACCGCCAACTCCGGCCTCAGCTTCGTCGATCCGGCCGCCCTGTGCGGATACGTCACCGAACTCGACGCCCTCGACTTCCAGGTGCACTTCCACGCGCTCGGCGACCGGGCCGTCCGCGAGGCCCTGGACGCCGTCGAGGCCGCCCGGGCGGCGAACGGCCGACGCGGCACCCGGCACCACCTCGCCCACCTCCAGGTGGTCCACCCGGACGACCTGACCCGCTTCGCCCGCCTCGGCGCGATCGCCAACATCCAGCCGCTGTGGGCCGCCCACGAGCCGCAGATGGACGAACTGACCATCCCCTTCCTCGGCCCCGAACGCGCCGCCCGGCAGTACCCCTTCGCCGCGCTCCAGCGCGCGGGCGCCACCCTGGCGGCGGGCAGCGACTGGCCGGTGAGCAGCCCGGACCCGCTCGCCGGACTCCACGTGGCCGTCAACCGGATGGAACCGGGCGCCACCGACGGCCGGGTCTTCCTGCCCGAGCAGCGCCTCGACCTGCCCTCCGCCCTCGCCGCGTACACCGCGGGCTCCGCCCACGTGAACGGCCACGACGGCGCCGGCACCCTCACGGTCGGGCACCTCGCCGACCTCGTCGTGCTGGACCGCGACATCCTCACCGGCGACCCGGAGGGGATCGCCGACGCCCGGGTGCTGCGCACCTACGTGGGCGGTGCGGCCGTGTACGTCGCCGAGTAGCCGGGCACCGCGCGCCCCATCGCTCCTCGACGCTGCCGCGGCCCGCTCAGCGCGTCGCCCCCGTCGCCCCCGTCGCCCCCGTCGCCCCCGTCGCGCCCGTCGCCACCGCCGCCGCGAGCCGGGCCGCGGCGGCGTCGAGGAGCAGGTCGAGGGCGTACGGGTAGCCGCTGCGGCGCATGTCGGTGGTGAGCAGGTGGGCGGTGGCGGCGATGTGGGGGTGGGTGGTGGCGTCGAGGCGGGCGTAGGAGGCCTGCCAGACCTGGAGGTCGGCGGTGGCCGCGGCGGCCGGGAGGGCGAGGGCGGCGGCGTCGAGGGCGGCGAAGCCGAGGCTCTGGTCGACGAAGGCGTGGTAGATGCCGACGGCCTCCGGATCGGGGAAGCCGGCCGTGCGCAGCACCCCGAGGATCCGCTCGACGGCGGCGGTCTCGTGGGTGCGGCCGGTGGTGCGGTGGGCGGCGAGCAGGGCGGCCTGGGGGTGGGCGAGGTAGGCGGAGTGGATCCGCAGGCCGATGGCGCGCAGGTCGGCGCGCCAGTCACCGGTGGGGCGCCAGCCGGCCTGGGCGCGGCCGATGAGTTCGTCGGCGATGGCCAGCAGCAGGTCGTCGGTGCTGTGGAAGTAGCGGTAGACGGCGCTGGGGTCCGCGCCGAGGGCGGCGCCGAGCCGTCGGACGGTGAGGGCGTCGGCGCGGTGCTGTTCGACCAGTCGCAGCGCGGTGTCGATGATCAGCTCCCGGGAGAGCACGACGCCCTGCTTGGTGGGGCGCCGCCGGCGGCGCTGGGGCTCGGGGACCACGCGTTCGCTCATGCCCCGCAGGTTATGTCAGCGGTGTTGACGGTGGACAGGGGCGTGCGCCGCCATTCGTGGCCGGTGGGCTCCGGGCGAACGTTGCTCCTGGGGCTGGTGGGTTGGAATGAATCGTGGACGGTTCTGTGCAGGCTGTGCCGAATTCCCGGGGCATTCGTAGTGCAGTTCGAGGTTCGGTCACCCTCCGTGGTCGAGCGGCTTTGTCGACATGGCGCCTGTTTCGTGTCAAGAGCGTGCCCGGAGTCGGATTCCCGCTGGTGGGGCCACCGCTGGGGTGACCATTCGTCAGGCAGGCCGTGGTGGATACGTCTGACAGGTCATCAAAGTTCCACGTTCGGCCACCCGGTTGGGTGAATTCCCTTTAAGCTCACGTTAATCACGGCGGTTTCAGGCCACGCTGTGGGCTCGCTTCTGTAGGCGGGCCATGTGGGCTCTTTGGATGATGAGAGCAGGGATGAAAACAACGAATGAACTGACGAACGGCGCCGCGCGCGGCCCGGGCCGGTCACGGTCGGGTCTGCCCGGTCGCCGGGCCGTCGGCCGGGTCGCGGCGCTCGCCATCGTCGTCGGCAGCAGCTCGCTGGCGGTGGTCCCGTCGGCGGTCTCGCAGCCCGGCGACGGCACCGTCACGGTCCGGGTGATCCGGGCCGTGGACAACTCCGGCACGTGGACGCCCGCGCTGGAGCCGAACATGGCGGGCGTCAAGGTGACGCTCACCGACGACGCCGGGGTCTCGATCGACGGCACCACGGCGGCGGACGGCACGGTCACCCTGTCGCCCGCCACGAGCAAGGCCACCGGCGGCAAGTACCGGGTCCAGGTGGTGAACCCGAAGCCGGGCGTGCTCTTCCCGGCCTTCGCCTCCCGCCAGGGCCTGGACGGCGCGCCGAACCAGCTCAGCTCCAACGAGGAGTTCGTCGACCTCAGCGGGGGCAAGAACGTCTCCTACACCACCGGGCTCTGGAACCCGGCGGACTACTGCCAGAAGAACGCGCCGCTGGTGACCGCCTGCCAGACGGCCACCTACCAGGGCGGCACCCAGCGCACCCTGGTGTCCTTCCCGTACGGCTCGCGCGGGCAGGAGGGCCCCGGCAAGGACGTCGTGGCGACCAACCTCGCCACCGACGCCGACACCGGCACGATCTTCGGCATCGCCTGGAACAAGGCCGACAAGCGGGTGTTCTCCGCGGCGACGGCCAAGCGCACCACCGACTACGGCCCCGGCGGCTCCGGCGGGATCTACGTCACCGACCTGGCGACGAAGAAGACGAACGTCTTCACCACCGTGCCGAACGCGGGCAGCACCGCGCACGGGCCGGGGACGGACGACGCCTTCCTCGACGTCGCCGGGAAGGAGAGCCTGGGCGGCATCAAGATCACCGACGACGGCAAGGACCTGTTCGTCGTCAACCTGAACGACCGCAAGCTCTACCGCTACGACGCCAGCGCGCCGACGGCCTCGGCGCCGAAGGCCTCGTACCCGATCCCGGACCCGGGCTGCCCGTCGGCCGGCGACTGGCGGCCGTACGGCCTCGGTCTGCAGGACGGCACCGGCTTCCTCGGCGGGGTCTGCTCCGGCGAGTCCACCGGCAAGCTCACGGACGTGCGCGCGCTGGTCCTGCCGTTCGACCTCGGCACCGGGGCGTTCGGCAAGCCGGTGCTGGACCAGCCGCTGGACTACCCGCGGCAGTCCACCGTCGGCACCGGCCCGTGTGACGGCGCCGGCTGGTTCCCGTGGACCAGCACCTTCCCGTCCTCGCAGAACGGCAAGGTCTGCGGCAACACCACCATCGCGTTCCCCGAACCGGAGCTGGGCGAGATCCTGTTCGAGACCGACGGCTCGATGCTGCTGGCCTTCAAGGACCGCTTCGCCGACCGCGGCCCGGGCGCCCCGGCGCCCAACTCGGCCACCGTGATGTCCGGCGGCGACCTGAACAAGGCCTGCCCGTCGAACGGCAAGTACGTGATGGACGTCAACCTCGGCTGCGGCAAGACCGTCCGCGGCGCCCGGTTCTTCGCCACCGGCTGGGACGAGGTGGGCCACCACAACTCGGTGTTCGCGGGCATCGCCCTGTCCAAGGTCGAGAGCACCGTCGCGGCCTCCGCCTTCGACCCGGACCACACGGCGGTCGGCTACGGCACCTCCTTCATGGAGCGCGTCGACGGCACCCACGACCCGAAGTTCGGCCTGCGGCTGACCCCGGCGGGGACCGGCTCGCCGTTCGGCAAGGGCGCGGCCATGGGTGACCTCGAAGTGCTCTGTGACCAGGCGCCGCTGCAGATCGGCAACCGGGTCTGGTACGACCCCGAGCGCAAGGGCATCCAGAACCCGGGCCAGACCCCGGTCAAGGGCGCCACCGTCAACCTCTACGACGAGTCGGGCAAGGTGGTCGGCACCACCAAGACCACCCCGCGCGGCGAGTACTACTTCGACGACAGCGACGTCGCCGGGGGCCTCAAGCCGCACACCAAGTACACCATCCGCATCGACAACCCGGCGGACTACGCCAAGGGCGGCCCGCTGTACCACTGGGTGCCCACGGACCACGACGTCGGCGACAACCACTTCATCGACTCCAAGGGCATCGTCCCCGCCGGCGCCAAGTTCCCCGAACGGGCGCTGACCACCGGCGGACCGGGCGAGAACGACCACACCTTCGACTTCGGCTACCGCCAGCAGGAGGGCGCGCTGAAGCTGGTCAAGAACGACCAGGACGGCAAGCCGCTGGCCGGTGCCAAGTTCCAGCTGTGGCACGAGACCAACGGCACCGACGGCCTGCAGGCCAGCGGGACCAAGCCGGACACGCCCGTCGGTGACCCCTGCACGACCGGCAAGGACGGCATCTGCCAGGGCACCGGCGTGCCCGGGACGTACTACTGGCAGGAGTTGAGCCCGCCCGACGGCTACTCGGCGCCCGACAACACGGTCTTCGGACCGCTGGTGCTCACCGCCGACAACCTGGAGGACGGGGTCAGCGTCACGGCCGTCAACAAGCTGATCCCCACCCCGACGCCCACCGCGTCGGCGACGCCCACCCCGACGCCGACCCCGACCACCCCGCCGAGCACGCCGGCCCCACCGGCTCCCGCTCCCGGCGGCGAACTGCCGCACACCGGGGCGAACAGCGGGATGCCGCTGATCGCGACCGGCGCCGCGGCGCTGATCGCCCTCGGCACGGCACTGTTCGTGCTGGTGCGCCGACGCCGGGCCCAGCACCGGTAGCCGTCGCCCCTGCCGCCCCGTCCTGACGGGGCGGCACCCGGACCGGGCGGGTCCGCGGACCGCGAGGACCGCGAACCCGCCCGGTTCCCGTGCCCGACCGGCCCGGCCCGCACCACCCCCGCACCACCGCCGACCACCCCCGCGCCACTCCCGAGGGCGCGCACGCCCCGAACGACGGATCGGAGAACATCACCGCATGGCCCGGAAGACGAAGGCCGCCGCCGCCCGCCCGCCCCGGCGCCGCCGGCCCCACTGGCTGACGGCACTGATCGCGACCGCGGTGTGCGCCGCCGTGGCCGGGGGGTTCGTCGCGTACCAGGCCGTCTCCGCCGGGGCCACGG
Source organism: Kitasatospora sp. NPDC127060 (assembly GCF_042724935.1). Classification (NCBI taxonomy): domain Bacteria; kingdom Bacillati; phylum Actinomycetota; class Actinomycetes; order Kitasatosporales; family Streptomycetaceae; genus Kitasatospora; species Kitasatospora sp. NPDC127060. Next base: position 46,265 of record NZ_JBHXEG010000060.1, on the reverse strand, counting down.
AACGCCCGGTCACCACCGAGGAGGCGGCCCGGCTGGCGGTGTCCCGGCTGAACCTCTACCAGGCCAGCCCGGTCGGGGTGGTGCTCACCGCCGACGAGGGCGGGGGCGTGCGGATCCGGGTCGAGGGCGTCGTGGACTACCGCACCCACCGGGGCGTCGGCCGCTACCGGTCCACCGGCGCCGGCGGCGGCGAGATGGACCACGGCCTGGTGATCTGGGACGCCGGCGGCCTGGGCCTGGCCCCCGAACCGGCGGGCGACCGGAGCCCGGCCTGGGAGCAGGCCGAACGCGTGCCGCGCAGCGGCTGGTCCCCGCGCTCGTACACCGCCGACCCGCTGGACGCCGGCCTCCAACTGCTCACCCAGGTCGGCGCCGACCGCCCGGACAACCCGCTGCTGCTCGCCCAGTCCGGCGCCCGCTGGCTCGGCCAGGACCGCATCGACGGTCGCGGCTACGACCGCTTCGCCGGCCCGCGCGCCCAGGGCGCCGCACCGGACGGCAACCGCTCCCCGCTCACCTACTGGGTGGACGCCGACGGCGCCCTGCGCCGGGTCACCATGCGGATGGCGGGCCTGGGCACACCGACCACCGTGGACTTCACCGGCCGCAACCCCGACGCCAAGCTCCCCGAGGCCCCCTGGCTCACCGGCTGACGGTCACCGGGGATCAGCGACCCCGGGCGATCGCCAGGCCGGCCGCCCGCCCCGAGAAGATGCAGCCGCCCAGGAAGGTGCCCTCCAGGGCGTTGTAGCCGTGCACGCCCCCGCCGCCGAAGCCGGCCACCTCGCCGGCGGCGTAGAGGCCGGGGACGGGCGCGCCGTCGGCGCCGAGCACCCGGGAGTCCAGGTCGGTCTGGAGGCCGCCGAGGGTCTTCCGGGACAGGATGTTGAGCCGCACGCCGATCAGCGGGCCGTGCGCCGGGTCGAGGATCCGGTGCGGCTTGGCGACCCGGGCGATCCGGTCGGTGAGCGAGCGGCGGGCGTTGTGGATCGCCATCACCTGCACGTCCTTGCTGAACTCGTTGCCCAACTCCCGGTCGCGGGCGACGATCTGCCGCTCGATGTCGGCCGGGTCGAGCTTCGGGCCGCGGGCGATCCCGTTCATGGCGGCGACCAGTTCGGGGAGGGTCCGGGCCACGACGAAGTCCACGCCGTGCCGCTTGAACCGCTCCACCGGGCCGGGGGCGCCCTTCGCCAGCCTGCTCCGCACCGCGAACTTCAGGTCACGGCCGGTCAGGTCGGGGTTCTGCTCCGAGCCGGAGAGCGCGAACTCCTTCTCGATGATCGACTGGGTCAGCACGAACCACGAGTAGTCGTGGCCGGTGGCCAGGATCTGCTTCATCGCGCCGATCGAGTCGGCGCCCGGCACCCCGGACATGCCGGTCAGCCGGCGTCCCTCGGCGTCGAACCACATGGAGGACGGGCCGGGCAGGATCCGGATCGCGTGGTCCGGCCAGACCGGGTCCCAGTTGTGGACGCCCTCGGTGTAGGCCCACATCCGGTCGCGGTTGACCACCCGGCCGCCGGCCCGCTCGGTGATGGCCAGCATCCGGCCGTCGACATGGGCGGGCACCCCGGAGATCAGGTGCTCGGGGGCCGGCCCGACCCGCTCGGTGGGCCAGTTGGCGCGCATCAGGGCGTGGTTGTGCCCGATGCCCCCGGAGGTCACCACGACCGCCGCCGCCCGCTCCTCGAACGGCCCGGTCACCGCGCGCGAGGAGCTGATCCCGCGCCCGGAGTCGTCCGGCGCCAGCACCGCACCCCGGACGCCGACCACGGTGCCGTCCTCCTCGGTCAGCAGCTCGTCCACCCGGTGCCGGAAGGCGAACCGCACCAGCCCGCCGCGCTCCGCCCGCAGCACCGGGCGCAGGAACGCCTCCACCACGCCGGGCCCGGTGCCCCAGGTGATGTGGAAGCGCGGCACCGAGTTGCCGTGGCCGGTGGCCGAGCCGGCGCCCCGCTCGGCCCACCCCACCAGCGGCACCACCCGGTGGCCCAGCTCGCGCAGGTAGCCGCGCTTGCCGCCGGCCGCCCAGGCCAGGTAGGCCTCGGCCCACTGCCGGCCCCAGTGGTCCTCGTCGTCCAGCCGGTCGAAGCCCGCCGAGCCGAACCAGTCCTGCCGGGCCAGCTCCAGGGAGTCCTTGATCCCGGCCCGGCGCTGCTCGGGGCTGCCGACGAAGAACAGTCCGCCGAGCGACCAGAACGCCTGGCCGCCCAGGTTCCGCCGGTTCTCCTGCTCGACCACCAGCACCCGCCGGCCGGCCCTGGCCAGCTCATGGGTGGCCACCAGTCCGGCCAGGCCGGCGCCGACCACGATCACCTCAGGCTGGAACGGCATGCGGTTCTCCTCCGGGGCAGTCGCCGTCGCCCGGGTGCGACGGCCGTGCCGTCCCATGGTCACGGGCGGGCCGTGGGCGCCGGCACTAGGCTTGTCAGGTGGTGATGAAGAAGACTGTGCCATCGGCACAAGGCCCATCGGTAGGGGGCGCGTCGGCGTCCGGTGCGGTCGAGCCCCGGTCCGACCGGTCCGGCGCGGTGGCGCTGATCCTGGCGGACGAGCCGGACATGGTCGACGCCTTCATGACCGCGATCGCCCGGGAGATCCCCGCCTACGCCAACCTCGACGCCCGTCAGCTCGAGGAGGTCCGCTCGATCATCGTCTGGACGCTCCGCCGGGTGCTCGAACTCTGGTCCGTGGACGGCGCGTTGGGCGCCGAGGACATCCGGATGTTCCGCGGTGTCGGCGCGGTCCGGGCGCGCGACGCCCGCCCGCTGGCGGCCGTACTGCGCGCCTACCGGGTGGCCGCGCTGACCTTCTTCGAGCGGATCGGCGAGCGCTTCGCCGACGCCGTCACCGTGCGCGACCTCAGCGCGCTCGCCCGGGTCTGGCTGACCGTGCTCGACCAGTCCTCCGAGGCGATCTTCGACGGCTACGAGTCCACCGGGCGCAGCCTCAGCGAGGACCGCGAGCACGCCCTGCGCGGACTGCTCACCGACCTGCTGCTCGGCCGGCAGAGCCACCCCGGCACCCTGCGGGCGCGGCTGCGCGAACTCGACGCGGAGCTGCCGGCCGCCTTCGACCTGATGGTGCTCTCCCCGGCGGCCGGCGCACCGGACGACGCGGAGCGGGCGGCCGCGCTGGTCACCGCGGCCCTGGTGGCCAGGGCCGCGGGCGAGGCGGCCGACCTCGAACTCACCACGCTGCACACCACCATGGACGGTCTCGGGGTCGCCCTGGCCAAGGCCGTCGACCCGGCCGCGCTGGACCGCCTGGCGGCCGGGCAGGGGCTCACCGGTGCCCTGCTCACCGGTGTCACCGCCGCCACCGCGCCGCGCGCCTACCGGATCGCCGCCCACGGCGTCCGGCACGCCTCGCCGCTGGTGTGGACCGAGCGCCGGATGCTCGACCGCGGCGACCTGGAGGTGGTGGCCCTGGTGACCGGGCACCCCGACGCCGACCCGGCCCGGGTCGCCGAGTCCGTCCTCGGCCACCTCGCGCAGGACGAGACCACCCGGCGGACGCTCGACACCGTGATCTACTCCGACGGCGCCGCCGGCGCGGCCACCCGGCTGCACCTCCACCCGCAGACCGTCCGCTACCGGCTGCGCCGCCTGGCCGCCGTCACCGGCCGGGACCCGCGGACCCCGTGGAACCGCTTCGTCTTCCAGACCGCCCTGCTGGCCGCTCCCGCCGGGAAGGCCGACGCCTGCTAGCCGACCGGCCGCTCCGCGGGGGGAGACGGGTTCGACCTCAGTGCGCCAGCTGACCCCGGAGCTCCCGCTTGAGCAGCTTGCCGCTCTGGTTGCGCGGCAGTTCGGCGACGAAGACGACGCTCTTCGGCGCCTTGAACGGTGCGAGCCGGCTCCGGACGTGGGCGATCAGCTCCGCCGCCGTGGGCGCGGCGGAGCCGGGCCGCAGCACGACGAACGCGGTGACCGCCTCGATCCACTTCGGGTCGGGCGCGCCGATCACCGCGACCTCCGCCACGGCGGGGTGGCCGTAGAGGGCCTCCTCGACCTCCCGGGAGGCCACCAGCACCCCGCCGGTGTTGATGACGTCCTTGATCCGGTCGACCACGGTGAGGTACCCCTCCGGATCGGCGACCACGAGGTCCCCGGAGTGGAACCAGCCGTCCTTGAACGCCTCGGCGGTCTGCTCCGGCGCCTCCCAGTAGCCGAGGCACAACTGCGGGGAGCGGTAGACGATTTCGCCCGGGGTACCGGGCGGTACCTCGGCGCCGTCCCGGTCGACGATCCGGGTCTCGACGAACAGCACCGGGCGGCCGCAGGAGGCGGGCCGGTCCGGGTGCTCCTCCGGCCGCAGCACGGTGGCCAGCGGGCCGATCTCGGACTGGCCGAAGCAGTTGTAGAAGCCCACCCCCGGGTAGCGGGCGCGCAGCCGGTCGAGCACCGCCACCGGCATGACCGAGGCGCCGTACTGGGCCTTGCGCAGCGAGGAGAGGTCGTACCGGTCCAGGTCGGGGTGGTTGGCCAGCGGCACCCACACCGTCGGCGCCAGGAACAGCGAGCCGATCCGGTCGCTCTCGATCCGCCGGAGCAGCTCGGGGATGTCGGGTGCCTCCAGCAGCAGGACGGAGGCGCCGACCGCCAGGTAGGGGAGCAGGAAGACGTGCAGGCCGGCCGAGTGGTACAGCGGCATGCAGATCAGCGGCCGGTCGTCCGCGCGCAGGTCGAGGGCGTGGATGCTCGACAGGTACGCGTGCACCAGGGCGCGGTGGGGCATCATCGCGCCCTTCGGTCGGGAGGTGGTCCCGGAGGTGTAGAGCAGCTGGGCGAGGTCGGTGTCGGCCGCTCCGGTGCCGAGCTCGGGCACCGGGCCGTCCAGCGCGGCTTCGAGCAGTCCGGCCGGGTCGTCCCGCAGCGGCACCACGTGCTCGACGCCCAGCCCGTCCCGGACCCGTTCGACCTCCGGGGTCAGGGCCGGGTCGCCGAGCACCGCACGGCTGCCGGACTGGCCGAGCAGGTGGCGCAACTCCTCGCCGGTGAGGGCGTGGTTGACCGGGACGTGCACCAGTCCGGCCCGGGCGCAGGCGAGGAAGGCGATCGCGTACGCGTCGGAGTTGCGCCCGTACGCGGCGACCCGGTCGCCGGGGCGCAGGCCGAGCCCGAGCAGGTGCCCGGCCGCCCGGCTGACCGCCTCGTCGAGCTGCCGGTACGTCCAGCCGCGGTCACCGAAGGTGAGCGCGATGCGGTCGGGTGTGCGGCCGGCGCTGCGGCGCAGCAGCCCGTCGACGGTGCCGGCTCGGGGGTCCTCGATCATGCTCGCGGTCTCGCTTCCGTGGTCGGGCGGCGGGTGCAGCAGCAGCCTGCCCACTCCGGACGGCACGCACCAGGGCTCCGGGGTGTGGAGTGGGCGGGGCCGGGTAGGCGCGACGGGTGATCCCCGATCCCGGGCGGCTGCCACGGGCACCCGCCGAATGGCGTCAAGACGCACACCGTTCGTGTACGACGGCCCTGGTCCGGAGGAGAATCGACGATACGGGCGGGGAGTTCCGACCAGGAGGCCGGCCATGAAGAGCCTTGAACGCCGCTACGCGGTGACCCTGCCCGGACCGATCGGCGGCCACGCGCCGCCGGCCGTCGTGGTGGTGTACGCCACCGACGCCCCGGGGCCCGGCGGCGGGCCGGTCTGGGAGAGTCTCGACGGCGACCTCCGGGTGGAGATCACCGGCGAGGTGGCCACCGTCCTGACGGCTCCGGACCCGACAGCGGGCGGTGCCCCGCTCCACCCCTGCCTGCACGCCGTGCCGCTGCCCGACCGGGCCGTGCCCGGCGTCCGACCTGGCCGTGCCGACGGCGTGAGCGCGGCCGGTGCGGTTGCTCTCACTCAGACGGGGTGGCTGCCTCCGACGGGGTGGCTGCGCGGTGCGGCAGGTGCACCACGACCAGGGCCAGCCCCGCCAGGGTGACGTTGCGGATCGCCGCGTCCAGGCCGTTCCACGCCTTCGACTGCCACATGGCGAACCACTCGCCGCCGATCCCGATGAAACCGGCCCCGAAGAGCAGCAGCATCAACAGCAGGCCGAGGCTGCTGAGCCGGCGCGCCAGCTCCGGCCGCAGCCACCAGGCGAGCGCCCCCGCCGTCAGCACCACGGCGCTCAGCGCCTCCCAGGCGATGATCGCGACGTACGCCGCGTTCTGCAGGCCCGGGGAGGTGACGGAGCGCCACATCAGGTCCCGGTCCCGGAAGGTCGTGTCCATCGCCAGCACGTGCTGGACGAACTGTTGGTTGGTGCCGAAGTCGGTGACGTTCCCGAAGACCACGAGCAGCAGGTAGAGCGCGTTCACCCCGGTGAGCACGGCCGCCGCCGCGGGCAGGGTGCCGAACGCGAGCAGACGGTCGCGGGTGGAGGGGCGCGGGCTTGCGGGGCGGGTGGTCGGCATGCGGAACAGGCTAGCGCCTGGGAAGAGTTGGCCGGCGGTGCCGACCCGCTCAGGCCGGTAGTGCGCCGGCCGGCCCGGTCTGCTCGTAGGCGTGGCCGACCCGCAGCAGGGTGGGCTCGCCGAGGGGCCGGCCGAGCAGCTGCAGGCCGATCGGCAGGCCCGCCGCGTCGCGGCCGGCCGGGACGGTGAGAGCGGGCACTCCGGTGATGTTGGCGGGGGCGCAGAGGCGTACATAGGCGTCGGAGACGTCCTCGACCGTGCCGTCGGGCCAGCTGAGCGTCGTCTCGTCGGCCCTGACCGCGGTCATCGGGACGCTCGGGGCGGCGATCACGTCGACCTCCTCCAGCATCCGGGCCCACTCGGAGCGCATGAGCGTGCGGGCGCGCTGGGCGCGCAGGTAGTCGCCGGCGCTCATCAACTCGCTTGCCTCCAGGAGGATGCGGACGTCGTCCTGGTACAGCTCGGGGACGGCGCGCAGGCTGCCCTCGTGGTAGGCGCCGGCCTCCGGCACCATCAGGCCCCAGTGGGTGGCGTGGATGTAGCGGGCCATCGGGATGTCGACCTCGACGAGCCGCGCGCCCAGGGCTTCCAGCTGTCCGACGGCGTGCCGGACGGCGGCCTCCACCTGCGGATGGACGCGGTCGAAGTAGTAGGTGCGCGGCACGCCGACGCGCAGCCCCGTCAGGTCCGTTCCGGCGCCGGGCCGGTAGTGCGCGGCGGGGACGGCCAGCGAGGCGGGGTCCCGCGGATCGTGCCCGGCCAGTGCGGTGAGGACCAGGGCCGCGTCCTCGACGGTGCGGGTGAGCGGGCCGACGTGGTCCAGGGACCAGGACAGGGAGGTGACGCCGTGTCGGGGGACGAGGCCGTAGGTCGGCTTGAGGCCGACGACTCCGTTGAGCGCGGCGGGCACCCGGATCGACCCGCCGGTGTCGGTGCCCAGGGCGAAGGTCGCGGCGCCCGAGGCGACGGCGACCGCGGAGCCGCCGCTGGAGCCGCCGGCGATCCGGCTGCGGTCCCAGGCGTTGCGGGTCTGCGGGGTGGTCAGGCCGAACGCGAACTCGTGGGTGTGGGTCTTGCCGAGCAGGATCGCGCCGGCCGCGCTCAGCCGCGCGGCGACCGTGCTGTCCGCCGTCGCCCGGTGGTCGGCGCGGACCCGGGAGCTGGCGGTGGTGGGCATCCCGTCGACGTCGATCAGGTCCTTGAGCGCCATCGGGATGCCGTGCAGCGGCCCCCGGTAACGGCCGTGCGCCGCCTCGTGTTCGGCCTCGGCCGCGGCCCGGCGGGCGTGCTCGGCGGTGACCGTGACGTAGGCGCCGAGGTGCGGTTCCGTCGCCTCGATGCGCTCCAGGACGGAGTCGACCAGTTCGACGGGGGACAGTCGCCCGGCGCGGATCGCGTCCGCGGCGGCGGCGAGCGACAGTTCGTACGGCTGCTCGGACGGCTGCTCATGCGCTTGGTCATACGGCGGCATGGTGCGTCTCCGGTGCGGGGTGGTAGGTGGCGGCGGGCGGGACGTCCGCGAAGTCCAGCTCGCGCAGGACCGAGACGACGCTGTGGATGTGGTCGGCGACCGCGGCGACCGCGGCGTGGCGCTCGGCCGGGAGCGCGAGTCCGGCGCGGGCGGCCCAGCGGGCTGCCTCGGGTGGGGTGAGGTCGGCGGCAGGCATGGTTGGCGCTCCTTCTTGGCCGATGGTGGCGCGGCCGATGGTGGCGCGGCCGGGGGGTGGCGAGGCCGGGGTGGCGCGGTCCGAGGGTGATCGTGCCGGGCGGCGCCGCCGGGTGATCAGGCGGCGGTCGGGATCTCGGCGGCCGGCTCGGCGAGCAGCCGGTAGCGGCCGTCCTCCCGGCGGACGGTGCCGGCCGTGGGCCGCGGGAAGTGGGTGCCCAGGAGCAGCGCGTCGGTGTCGGCCAGGGTGTCCAGCAGCCGGGCGCGGGTGCGGACCGCCTGGGCCGGGTCGGTGTCGACGCAGCTGCTCACCTGGGGGTGGGAGAGCTGCACGGGGTGGTGGATGCTGTCGCCGGTGATCAGCGCCCGGCGGTCGCCGCCGCGCAGTTCCACCGCGACCTGGCCCGGGGTGTGGCCCGGGGCGGGGACGAGCAGGACGCCCGGTGCGACCTCGTGCCCCTGCTCGGGCACGGCGACGGCGTCGTACTGCCCGGCGTCGCGGACGGGGTGCACGGAGTCGCGGAACATCTGGGCGCGGGCCTCGTCCAGGTCGGTGGCGGCCCAGTGGTCCCGTTCGGTGCGGCTGGTGAGGTAGCGGGCGTTGGGGAAGGTGGGCGCCCAGTCCCGGCCGGTGAGGCGGGTGTTCCAGCCGACGTGGTCGGTGTGCAGGTGCGTGGTGATCACCAGGTCCACTGACTCGGGCGGGAAGCCGGCCGCCGTCAGGCGCTCCAGGAAGTCGGTGTCCAGGCCGTGCCAGGCCGGGTTGGCGCGCGGTTTGGCGTTCCCGATGCCGGTGTCCACGACGATCCGCAGCCCGCCGGCCTCCACCGCGAAGCTGTGACTCGCCAGACGGGGGACGTCGGCGTCGGCGAAGTCGGGGCGCAGCCAGGGCGCCTGGTCCAGCACGTCCCCGGTGGCGTCCGGCAGCAGCCAGGGGCCGGTCTGCCGCGGCAGTTCGAGCTCGTCGACGCGGTGTACGGCGATGCCGCCGAGGAGCCATCCCGTGCTGGTTGCGGGGGCGGCCGGGCCGGCAGGGGTGGCCGGGCGGGACGGCGGGGCGGTGACGCTGGTCATGGAAGCACCTCTGAGCCTTGAGGCGAATGCTTTGCGTCAAGCACTCTAAGGACCCCGGGCTTCCAAACGCAAATGTTTAGCTTTTAGGTGCGAGGGGAGGCGTGGCGCGGCCGAGCGCCGCCGCGACCAGGTGGTCGGTGTAGGCCCTGGACAGCTCCGAGGAGCGGAACAGGATCCGGTACATCAGCGGGGCGACGATGACGTCCAGCAGGGTCTCCACGTCCGGCACGGCCTCCCCCCGCCCGGCCGCGCGCACCCCGACGGCCTTCAACTGCTCGACGGCGTAGTCGGAGCAGCGGGCCGCGTTGCCCTGCTCCGGGTCGCCCAACAGGGCGTCCCGGAGGTAGGTGCGGCCCGCCGTCGACGACATCTCCTCGGCGAACTGCACGGCCCACGCCTCCAGGTCCGCCCGCAGGCTGCCGTGGTCGGCCGGCGGGGCGTCGGGGCGCAACCGCTCGACGGCCACGTCCGACAGCAGTTCCCGCAGGTCACCCCAGCGCCGGTAGACGGTCGACGGCGTCACCCCCGCGCGGGCCGCGATCAGCGGCACGGTGAGCGCTTCCCGCCCCAGCTCCGCCCCCAGCTCACGGACGGCCTGGTGCACGGACTGCTGGACGCGGGCGCTGCGCCCGCCGGGGCGTGTGGTCGCTCGGGAACTCATGCACCCAGCTTAATGCGAAGAAGTTGCGTCTGGCGGAGCGGACAGCTGGGACACCCGGGGGAGAGGCGCTCAGGCCGGCGGGATCGGGCCGAGGTAGGTGCCGCCGGAGACGTCGACGGTCTGACCGGTCACCCAGCGGCCCCGGGGGCCCGCCAGGAAGCCGACGACGTCCGCGACGTCCTCGGGCTCGCCGATCCGGCCCAGTGCGGTGATCGACTCCAGTCCGGCCATCGCCGGCGGGGCGCTCGTCCACTCGGAGGTCATGTCGGTGAGGATCACCCCCGGGTTGACGGTGTTGACGGTGATCCCTCGCCGGCCGAGCTCGTTGGCGAGCGGCGCGGCGAGGGCCGCCAGTGCCGTCTTGCTGACGGTGTAGCCGATCTGGAGCGGGGAGCCGATCCGGGTGGCCGCCGAAGCCACGTTCACGATCCGCCCGCCGTCCCGCAGCAGCGGCAGGGATCGCTGGATCACGAAGAGCGGCGCGCGCACGTTGATCGCCATCACCCGGTCGAACTCCTCCTCGGTGATCTGACCGATCGAACCGGCCAGGTGGATGCCCGCGTTGTTGACCAGGATGTCCAGCCCGTCCTCGCCGTGCTCCGCCAGCCCGGCGGTGAGGCCCCCGAACAGTTGGTCCAACCCGTCGCTCCCGCCGAACCGGGCCCGCACCGCGAACGCCCGGCCGCCGGCCTTGGCGATCAGCCCCACGGTCTCGGCGGCGGCTTCCGCGTCGCCGCCGTAGTGCACCGCGACCAGTGCCCCGTCGGCCGCGAGCCGCAGTGCGACCGCCCGTCCGATTCCGCGCGACCCGCCCGTCACCAGTGCTGTCCTGCCGTCCAGTTCGCCCATGCCCGCCACTTCCTCGTGCGTCCGGTCGATGCCGCGGCCGGTGCCGGGTCGTCACGGCCCGGTGCCGGACGACCCCTCATGCATGCCCGGTGCCACGGGGCTGATGCCGCCGCCCGACTGTGGTGCCGACGCTGTGGGGAGGTTCTGCCGGTGTTCAACTGCGGTGCGGCAGCAGTTCGTTGCCTCCGGTGCTGGCCGGTGCTGGCCGGTGCTGGCCGGGCGGACGGCGGGCGCGGGTTGGGTGGATACCCAGGCGGGTATCTGGCACGACCCGCGCTGGACAGGGGGAACAAACTGTCGGAAGGTTCCACGGCCGCACTGCCGTCCCGACCAGACAGGAGCACGCGCGCCATGGACCAGATCACCCTTCCCGCCTTCCGGATGCCCTTCCCGGCCACCGGTGGCAACCCGCACCAGGACGAGGCGGGCTTACGCATGTGGGCCTGGGCCGAGGAGTTCGGCCTCTGTTCCTCGCCCGAGGTGCGCCGCCGGATGCTGCGCACCCAGTCCGAGCTGTGGTGCGCGCTGACCGACCCGACCGCCGAGGTGGGGCCGCTCGCGCTGCGCTGCCAGTGGACGTTCTGGGCGTTCGTCGTCGACGACGCCTTCGACGACGACGGCTGCGGCCAGGACCTCGCCCGCAGCCGGGCGGCCATCGACGAGCTGACCGGCGTCCTGACCGGCGGCCGCCGCCCCACCAGCCCGGCGGCGCTCGCCCTGGCCGACCTCTGGCGGCGCACCCGGGCCGGTCGCTCGCCGTCCTGGCACCAGACCTTCCGCGAGGACGTCACCTCCTGGCTGTGGACGTACTGGCGCGAGGCCGTGGAACGCGCCGCCGGGCACACCCCGCTCCCCGAGGACTACCTCACCCACCGCCGGCACTCGATCGGCATGGGGATGTTCCTGGACCTCTTCGAGACCCCGCCGGCCATCGACCTGCCCGACCACGTGCGCCGCCTGCCCGCACTGGTCGCCCTGCGCGGCGCGGTGGTCGACCACATCGCCCTCTACAACGACATCTGCTCGGCACGGAAGGAGGGCGCGGCCGGCTACTACCACAACGCCGTCTTCGTGCTGCGCCACCACCGGGGCGGGACGGTCCAGGAGGCCGTCACCCGGGTCGACGACCTGCGGGCCGCCTGCGTCGAACGGGCCGTCAGCGCCGAGCGGCAGCTGCCCGCGCAACTGGCCGCGGCCGGCGCCACCCAGCCGATCCGCGCTGCCGTCCAGCTCTACGCCGAGCACCACCGCTCCCTGCTGCGCGGCGACTTCGAGTACCACGCCCGCGCCGAGCGCTACCGGCCGGACCCGGAGGCGGTGCCCGTGCCGACCGGTGCGCCCGGTGCGGCGGGGGCGGCGGCGGGGGCTACCGGGGTGGACGTCTTCACTCCCCGGTAGCCGGCGCGAGGCTGCGCCGATCGGAGCGGAGGATAGGTTGTGCGCCCACCGAGCGCCTCCCGCGCCGTCAGGTGCCGGCCGGATCGACCCGGCCGCCGTCCGCCCGCCGTCCGGCCCCCGCACGCTCGCTGCCGGTGGGCCGGCCGACGGCCGGTGGTTGAGGCGTCGTCCCAGCTCAGGGCGGGGCGAGTGGGACGGGCGCCGCCATTGGGAGCGATGGTTCGGATGGTTCGCGGGGTGGCCACCCGCGCCCCGTCCGCACCAGCGGACCCGCTCCGCACGGGCGGCCCGGAGGGATCCGGCCGACACGTGGTCGGTCCACGATGGATTCGATTGACCCGTCCGGCGGGCACGGTGAGTCTGGTCGGGTACGACGCATCCGGAGGCGGACCGCGGCGTGGATTCCCGATTCGGCATTTCGATGCGATCCGAATGACTCGATCGACTCGCATGAATTCGACTGAGGAGAATCCGTGTTCTCGAAGACGAAGAAGATCGTGAGCTCCCTGACCGCCGCGCTCGCCGCGGCGGCCGCCTTCACCGTGGCCGTGCCGTCCAACGCCTACGCCATCGACCACGTCGAGTGCAGGGGCGGGGAGAACTTCCTGAAGATCTGGTCGCACAGCGACGGCAGGAACAGCGTGGACTGCTACGCGAACGCCGGCCGGATGTCCTTCGGCAGCTGGTGGGTCGACCGCATCTCCACCGGTAACAACGACCTGATCTACTACGACGCCAACGGGGACTCGGTCAAGATCCCGCGCTGGACCGACATCTCGTACCCGAACCGTCCCCCGAAGGTCAAGGACATCGAAATCCTCTGACCTTCCAGGGGGGGCGCTCACCCCCCGCGGCAGCGCCGAGGCCGGCCGCGCCCGGCCCGGCCGCGCCCGGCCCGGGCGCGCCCGGCCACTGCCGTGCCCGGGCGCCGTACGCCGCCGGGCCCTCAGGCGGAGGATCCGTGGCGGGTGCCGGTGCGCCGGAGGTGGGCGTCGATCAGGGCGTGGGTGGCTTCGGGCTGTTCGATCTGCGGGAGGTGGCCGGCCTCCGGGACGATCTCCAGTCGGCCGTTGCCGAAGGCCTCGGCGTACGCGGCGCCGTAGGCGGGTGTGACGATGCGGTCGGCAGCGCCCCAGAGCAGGAGGGTGGGTGCCTGGACGCGGCCGAGTCGGCCCAGCAGCTCGGGGTCGTGCATGTACGGGTCGCCGGCGAGGAGGCGCATGGTCGCGGTGTTGGCCTGCCTGCGCGCGAGTTCGTCGGCGGGGAGGCGGGCGGGGTCCAGGTAGTACCGGTCCGGGTCGTGCCAGGAGTGCTCCGCGAGGCCGCGGGCGTCGAGGCCGAAGTGGTCGGTGATCGGCTCCCCCTCGATCCGTACGCCGACGGCGTCGATCAGGACGAGGCCGGTGATGATGCCGGCGTCGTCCCCGGCGGCCATCTCCGCGGCCGTCCAGCCCCCGAGCGAGGAGCCGATGACGAGGACGTCGCGCAGTCCGCGGCCGTGGAGGTGGTGGAGGTAGGCACGGGCGAGGTCGGCTATGCCGGTGAGCCAGGCGGGGCGGTGGGTGCCGTCCCAGCCGGGGTGCACCGGGGTGATGGTGTGGGTGTGGGCGGAGAGGTGTCGGGCGAGTCCGGCGACGGTGGCGGGGCCGCCGCCTCCGTGCAGGATGAGGACCGGCCTGCCCGCTCCGGCCTCGGTGAGGGTGAGGGGCAGGTCCGCGTACGGGGCTGTGGTGTCCGGGGTCATGCCCCCAGAGTAACTAAGGATGTTTATATAAGCTAGTTTGGATTGGCGTAGACTCGACCCATGCATGATGAGCTGCAAGAACTCGGCAGAGCGGTCAAGCAGGCCCAGTACCGTCAGCACCGGGCGCTCGACAGCGCGCTCTCGGCCGCCGGTACGACGCTGGCCCAGTGGGACGCCCTGCGGGCGATCAGCCGCTCACCCGGGGCCTCGGGGCGCGAGTTGGCTGCGGCGACGTTCCAGACCGAGCAGGCCTTCGGCACGCTCGTCGGCCGCCTCACCGCCCAGGGCCTCGTCGAGCGCCGGCCGGGCCACGGCCGGCGCATCGAGCACCACCTCACGCCGGCGGGCGAGCAGCTGCTGACGGTCGGCCACCGGGTCGCCGACGAGGTGCTCGCCTCGTGCTTCGCCGCCCTGCCCGACACGGACCGTGCGACCCTGCTCGGTCTCCTGCGGCGCCTCACCGAGGAGCAGGACGTCTGAGGGTCCGCTCGGACGGTGGCCGCTGGGCGGGGCGGCGGTAGTGCTGCCCCGGGGCTCGTCGGGTATCAGCGGCGGGTTTCGACCTTCATGTCGCCGTGGGTCACCGCGCGCCTCCTGTCGCCGGCGAGCACGTCGTGCGGGAAGCCGAGTTCGATCGCGCTGGCCTCGTCCGGGCGGGCCAGTTGGGAGGCGGTGAAGTCGGTTCCAGGATCCAGACCGGCGGTTGATGATCTGCCGCGCCGCGGACGACGAGAGCCGGTCGGCATTGAACCGGTTGTGCTCACGGTGACGTCGAACCCTCATGCCGTCGGTCGTGGGGTTGCTGGAAGAGCGTGAGCGGTCCTGCACGCGCGACCCGTGGCTGGACCCGTTGCCCGCCACCGGCGGCCTCAGCCGGCTTCGTCCCGATCGGCTGGCCGAGGTCCTGGGCGCGGCCGCCCGTGCCATCGACGCCCGCGGCGGCCGCTTCACGGTGCACTGCACCCCCCTGGTGACCACCGCCGTGCACGCCGGCACCCGTTGATCCGCCGTTCGGTCGCCCGGGGTCCGCGTACGTCACCCGTCGCACGACCGGTCAAGAAGGGGCCGGAGGCACACTGAGGAAGAGCACTGCGTCTTTGTTCCTGTATTTGCAGTTCTGTGAACCGGCGTCAAGTTGGCAAAGCGTCGCCCTGATGTCGATGAACTGGTAGGCCGAAACCGGGAAGGGGACCTCGACATCCGCCTTGACGGCACCGGTCGCATCGGGCTTGAGCGGCCCGCTGGCAATCATCTCGCACGGGTCGTCCTGATATGCGCACACCTTGCTGACAAGGCATGTGTCGACCCGGGGACTCCCTTTGCACCTTGCGCTCAGATCCATGGCGCGAGGGACTCCGCGCACCACGATTCCGATCTGTTCCTCATCTCGGAGCTTGGAGGCGCTGAAGGAAATCGAGACGGTCGACCGGGAATCGGCCTGCCTGATGACTGCCGAAATCTGAGGGTGCGTGGAGTTCACCTGGCTGCTCGTCTCCACCCGGGCGGCCGCGAACCCTGCGAGGGACAGCAGGATTACTGAGCAGATCAGAAGAATTGATGTGACGGAAGCTCTCGGAGTCTTTTTGTGTCGCCTCACGACGGCCACGGCGGCGACAGTCGCAAGCACGAGGCCGCCGGCGGAGAATCCCGCCAGTTCCCCGTCCGCGCCGGACGACACTCCAGGGATCCGGATCGCGTCGATCACCAAAGCCGTCATGCCGACCAGGCACGCGGCAGTGACCGGGATCCAGTACGCGGAGACCGAGGTCTTGTTCGGGATGAAGATGCTGGCTGCCGCGGCCGCCAGTGCTCCGGCCAGGAGGGAGGCCGCGATCGCGGCCTGGCGCGGCTCGTTGCGCAGCACCGATGAGAGCTCGGAGCTCTGCAGGCCCAGGACGTTCAACAGTGCGGCAAAGGCCGCGAGGAGGAACCCCAATCCGTTCTTGACCTTGCCGAGGGCTGAATCATCGGCAAGCTCGGGAGGTGAGTCCGTGCTCCTGGGTTTCCCCGCATTCGGATCCCCCTCGACGGTAAGTCCGCTGCCGGCCAGATTTCTGTTCCCGTAGACGATGAGGAATCCCAGCCCGTTGTTGGATCTGCGTCGGCCTGATCCCTCTGCGGATTCCCGAGGCGACTCCCCGTCGGTTGATTTCTTCACGTCCGGGCCTCCTGCGGAGATCGGGCATTCATCGGCCGTCATCCTATTCCTGGCGACCGCGGGGGCGCGTATTTCGGCCTGGAGCGTGTCAGCCGGCGCAAGATCGAACAGGGCGAACAGTGCGCCCGCTGGCCGATTCTCCGACGGAGGCCTCGCGAGGACGGCAACCGTCATCAGACGGCGGGTACAACGGAGTTGGAGGGGGCGCTCGGGCAGCACGCCCAGCTCTTCCGGCAGTGGTCCGCCGACCTTGCGACGGCAGAGCGGGTAAGCACCTGGTCGCCGGCGACCGGGGACCGGTCGGAAGCGGGAGACGAGGACGGAGTACGGACGAGAAACCCGTCGCGACGCGTCGCATCGGTGGTGCAGCCGGGGAAGCGGTCCCTCCGGGGGGCGGAGTGTTGCCGGGCTGTTGCAGGGGGAGTGGTGTGGGTCACGGTGGGGCGGGGTGGTTCGTGGTCGGATGGTCGGATGGGTGACTTCGAGAGGGCCGGGGCGTTGCGAGTGCGGCAGGGGGTGGCCGGGGTGGCGGCCGGGGTGCTGCTGGTGGGGTGCGGGAGCCAGGTGGTGGGGGCGGCCGGGGGGCCTTCGGCGTCCGGGAGTGCCGGGCCGTGCGGGGTGGTGTCGGCCTCGCCGACGGCGGTGGCGGAGGACGGGGTGCGGATCACGGCGGTGAACCGGGCGTGCGCCGCGTACGAGGTGACCAACAGGGGTGGCGAGGAGTCGGACATCACGGTGGTGTTCAGCCGGACGGGGGCGTCCGGGGGCGCGATGGAGAACGTGACCAGGACGGTGGAGGGGCTGGCGCCGGGGGCGACCGAGCAGGGGAGGGTCGAACTGGAGCGGACCGCACCGGGGTTGAAGGTCCTCAAGGTGCGCAGCGTGCCGAGCGCCGAGGCCTCGCGGACGGGCGGTCCGTGCCCGGCCTCCGGGGTACGGGTGAGTGTGGACGACGGGGACGCGGCGATGGGGCTGCGCGTGGTCGGGCTGCACCTGCGCAACTGCGGGACGGCCACGGTGACCGTCAACGGCTACCCGGAGCTGCAACTGCTCGACCTGGCGCACCAGCCGGTGGACGGGGTGCGGATCCTGCGCGGCGGTGCCCAGATCGCGAGCGGGACCGGTGCGGACGAGCCGCCGCGGGCGATCGCGCTGGAGCCGGGGGAGGGCGCCCGCAGCTCGCTGGTGTGGCGCAACACCAGCGAGGCGGGAGCGGGCGACCCGGCGAACGCCCCGTACGTCCGGGTGCGCGTGGCGCCGGGGGCCGCGCCCGTGATGGTCGTTCCGGAGCTGGACCTGGGCACCACCGGGCGGCTGGGGGTCGGCGCCTGGGTCGGGGACGACGGGCAGCCGCCGGCGACCAGGCCGCCGGTGGGCTGATCAGCCCACCGGAGCGAGGTCGATGATCACCTTGCCGGGGAAGTCCGTCACCTCCGCCGCGATGTCCGTGATCTGCCGGGGAAAGGCCGCCAGGCCGATCCGGTGGGAGGTCAGCTTCTCCAGCGGGAAGGCGTGCGGGTGTCGGGCGCGCAGCCGGAAGCCCTCCTCGTAGTCCTCGCGGCGGCAGCCGTAGGCGCCCGCGATGCGCAGCCACTTGCCGTGGTGCTCGACCGGCTCGATCAGTTCCCGGCGGCGGATGGCGTCGACGTCGGCCCGGCCGGGCGGGAAGGTGTCGCCCTTGCGGGTGCCGCCGTACACGAGCAGGACGGCGCCGTCGGCGGCCAGGTCGGCGGCGGTGTCCAGGAGTTCGGTGGTGGCGATGGTGGGGGCGACGATCACGAGGTCGAACCGCCCCCGGTGCCGCTCGGCCCGGGCGTCGGTGAGCGGGTGGATCTCGTCCTCGGCGAGCAGGCCCTGCTGCCGGGCGAAGGCTCGGCGGGCCTCGCCGCGGTTGAAGACGGCGAGCGAGGCGGCGCCCAGGTGCCGGGCGTACAGGGCGAAGGTCAGCCCGGCGCAGCCGGCACCGAGGACCGCGACGCGCCGGCCGCGGAGGTCGGCGAGGTCGGTCAGTTGGAGGACCTTGCGCAGCGCGTGCACGATGCAGGCGAAGGGTTCGGGCATCCAGACGTCCGCCCGGATGTCCGCCTCGGGGACGCGCACCACGGCCTGGTCCAGCTGGGCCTCGGTGCCGTGGACGAAGACGTACTCGGCGAAGCCGGTGGTGCGGGTGGGGGTGATGTTGGGGTTGAGGGTGACGAGTTCGCCCTCCCGGAAGCCGGTGCGGGCGCCGGCGAAGGCGACGGTGCCGACGAGTTCGTGGCCGAAGAGCGGGCCGCGGTCCTCCGGGACGTCGCGCGAGCCGAGGATCTCCTTGGCGTCGGCGCGGCAGATCCCCAGGTGGCTGGGCTTGATGAGGACGGTGTCGGCGCGCAGCGCGTCGTACGGGAAGGGACGGGCGCCGAGGCTGACCACGCCGTCCCGGAGGGTGGTCGTGACGTACTCGGCCGGGAGGTTCGGCACTTCGGCTCCTCAGGGGTGCGAGGCGGATGCGTGGAGGGTGCGGGCGCGGTGGAGGTCCCGGGCGAGGCGGGCGGGGTCGCCGTCGCGGTAGTCGTTCTCCAGGACCAGCGCCTCGGGGGTGAACCCGTGCGCGGCGAGGGCGGCGAGCGCCTCCCGGACGGGGCCGTCCCCGTCGCCGAGGAGGCCCTGGGTGACGCTGCCGCCGGTGCCGTCCTTGAGGTGCACCTGGGGTGCGAGCCAGGGGTGGACGGCCTCGACCAGGGCCACCGCGTCGACCCCGGCGACCCGGGGGTTGTAGGTGTCCAGCAGCAGCCGGAAGCCGTCCGCCGCGACCCGCTCGACCAGGTCGCGGGCGCGGAGCGGGTCGAGGTCGTTCTCGTTGGCCAGCAGCAGTCCGCGGGCCCGGGCCTCCGCCGCCGCCCAGGCCAGTACGGTGGCCGTCCGCGCCAGCTCCGGGCGGTCGGTGATGGCGCTGCGGCGGAAACTCGGCACGAAGGCCAGCGGTGCGCCGAGTGCCTGGGCGGCGTCCAGCACCCGGATCAGCACGTGGCGGGCCCGCAGTGCGTCCTGACTGCCGGTCGGGGCGTGCAGCCCGATGTCGTTGAGGGTGTTGCCGGCCACGGCGAGCGGACGCACCCCGTGGCGGGCGCAGGCGTCCAGGATCCGTTCGAGGGTGCCCGGCGCGTCGAGCCACGGCCCCCGGCCGGGGCCGCCGAGGTCGAGCTGGAGGCCGTCGGCCCCCGCCCGGTGGGCCAGTTCGACGGCGTCGACGTGGCCTGCGGGCAGCCGCCAGCCGGCCGGTCCGAACAGCGGGGCGGCGGTCACGATCCGGCACCGGCGGGGACGGGGCGGCTCTGCGAGACCGGCAGCCGCTCGCTCACCGGGGACCAGCCGCCCTCGGCGTCGACCACCAGGTGGGCGCCGTGCAGTCCGGCCCCGGCCGTCGCGGCCAGCTCCCGGGCGAGCGGGGCGAAGCTCGCCGGGCGCATGTAGGCGCTGTAGTCGAAGCCGTCGGGGCGCCGGCGCCGGATGCCGGGGGTGTCGACCATGCCGGCCGGCAGGGCCTGGACGATCCGCAGGGCCTCGGTGCCGGGCGCCCCAGGGCACTCCTCCTGGGCGACGGAGTCGAGCAGGGCCGCCGCGGCGGCCTTGGTGGCGGCGTAGCCGGAGCGCCCCGGGCCGGCGTTGTAGACCACCTCGGAGGAGACCCCGAGGAAGACCCCGGGGCGGTCGGTGCGGCGCAGCGCGGGGATGGTCCAGGAGACGGTCAGCCACAGGCCGTTGAGGTTGACGTCGAGCTGGCGGCGCCACTCGGCCTCGGTGCACTCCCGGAAGAGCGTCCGCCGGTCGCCGTAGTGGACCGCCGAGTAGCAGACGGCGTGCAGCGGTTCGGCGGCGGCGAGCGAGAGGTGCTCGGCGACCCGGTCGGGGTCGGTGAGGTCGGTGGCCGCCCAGCGCAGCAGATCGGCCCCGGGCCCGGCGGGCCGGGAGCGGCTGAGCACTGTGACGTCGAGCCCCTCGGCGGCCCAGGCGTCGGCGACACCCCGGCCGATGCCGGTGGACCCGCCGACCACCAGGGCGCGGCGGCGGTTGCGGTCAGGTGCGGTCACGAGGTCTCCAGGGGTGTGGGCGGCGCCGGGGCGAAGCGCACCGCGAGTTTGACGAGCCGGCGCCCGGCGACGGCGCGCCCGCCGCCGGCGGCCAGACCGGTCATGATCCGGGCGGCCTCCGCGGGGTCGACGACATGGGTCACCAGGCCGCGGTGGGTCTCCGGGCGCCGGCACAACTCGGCCGCTGCCTCGGCGAGGTGGTGGTTGCCGACGCCGCGCTGGCCGGTCAGCCGGACCGGCCGGCCGTCGGCGGTGCGCGCGGTGGTGAAGGCGTACGGGACGGGCTGCCCGGCGCAGTTGGCGGCCCGGACGGCGGCCAGGTCGACGCCGGGCAGGTCGGGACTGGCGGCGCCGGGCGGGAGGCCGCCGAACAGGCTGACGGTCAGCTCGCCGGTCGGTTCGGCGGTCGGTTCGCCGCTCCCCAGCCGCAGGGCGGCGGCGAGCGCGTCCAGGGTGGCGTCGCGCGGGGTGGCGAGCAGGACCGCGATCGGCCCGGGGAGCGCCGGGGGCGCCGCGCCGATCGTCAACTCGACGCCGGGGACGGCCTGTTGGGTGCTCCAGGCGAGCCCGGCCGGGGTGTGGTGGACGAGTACGACCCGGAGGTCCGCGCCGAGCCGCTGCCGGGCGGCCCGGACGGCGAGCTGCCCGATCGTCCCGTCGCCGTGGACCACCAGGGTGCGCGGACGGGCGGTGGCCAGCAGGTCGAGGGCGTAGCGGACGGCGGCCAGCGGCTCGATCAGGGCGCCGAGCACCGGGTCCGGTGTCCGCTCCAGCGGCACCACCAGACCGCCCCGGACGGCCGTCGCGGGGACCAGGGTGCGCTCCTGCAGCAGGCCGTCGACGGTGTGCCCGAGCAGGAAGGACAGGTCGGACCGGTGGGTCGGGTTGACCACCACGGGGGTGCCCGGACGGCGCAGGGCGGCGGGGACGCCCTGACCGGCGGCGATCACCCGGGCGATGCCCTCGTGGCCGATCACCGGCGCCGGGTCGTCGCGCAGCCCGCGCAGCATCTGGATGTCGGTGCCGCACAGGCCGGCGACCTGGGTGGCGACCAGCAGTTCGCCGGGCGCGGGCCGCTGGGTGGGGCGCAGGCGCAGCCGTACGCCGCCCGGTTCGCGGACCAGTGCCCGGTGACTGGGCGTCCGGTCGGCGGGGGTCCGGTCGGTGCGCGTCCGGTCGGTGCGGGTCTGCTTGGTGCGGGTCCGGTCGGCGGGGGTGGGCTCGGCCGCCGTCATGCCGGGACTCCGGCGCTGGCGGCGATCCCCGCCCCGGCGAGGCTGTCGGCCTCGCCGGGGCCGGTGACGGTGATCCGCCGCTCCAGCCAGTCGGGGGTGCGCTCGCTGGTCAGGTAGAGGCCCTCGCGGGTGAGGTGGCCCATCAGGGCGCGGCGGTAGTGGTGGCCGAGGCCGTGGACGACGCCGCCGGTCAGCACCACCTCGTCCAGTTCGGGGTCCAGGCAGAGCGCGGTGCGCAGCACGTCGGCCAGCGGGGCGGTCACCGCGTCGAGGAGTTCGGCGGCGAGGCCGTCCCCGGCCCGCCCCGCGTGCTGCTCCGGGTCCACGTGCTGGTCCAGGACGACGTGCTGGTCCGGGCCGGCCTCCTCGTCCAGGGCCTGGCGCAGCGCCGTCTCGAAGCCCGTGCCGCCGGCCGTCAGCCGGCCGAGCCGGGAGGCCGCCCAGCGGGTCGGCTCCCGGCGGGCGAGGGCCTCGGCCATCCGGGCGATGCCGGGGCCGGAGGCGTAGGCGGCGAGGTGGCCGGGCCGACCGCAGTCGCAGTCCAGCTCGATCGGGCGCCCGGCCAGTTCGGCGTGGACCGGCAGGTGACCGATCTCGCCCTGGAGTCCGCAGCAGTCCACCGGGACCCGGCGTTGCCGCTGGTCGATCACCCGGCAGGCGATGCCCGAACTGACGGTCGCCAGCAGCACCTTGCGGTGGGCGCTGCGGTCGGCTGCCGCGGCGGCGTGCAGCAGGGCGGCGGTGACGTCGTTGACGATGTGCCAGCGGACGTCGGCCCGGCGGGCGGTGAGGGCGGCCCGGAGGTCGTACGGCTCGCTGTGCTCGCCCCAGAGCGGAGCGGAGGCGTAGACCAGGCCGGAGCGGTGGTCGAGCGCGGCTCCGAAGGAGAGGCCGACGACGGGCTCGGGGGTGCGCGGCACGGCCTCGCACAGCTGCCGGACCATCATCTCCTGGAGTTCGGCGACGCCGGCGGCGGGGAAGCGCCGGAAGCTGGGGGAGGGGTGCGAGGTGCGGGCCCGCAGCTCTCCGTGGCGCAGCCAGGTGGCCCGGCGGATGTGGGTGCCGCCGACGTCGAAGACGGTGATGCCCTCGGGGGCGGTGGCGTCCGTGCTCATACCGCCGCGCCGACGAGTCCGGCCCGCGCGCCCGCCGTCCAGGAGCCGATGAACTCCAGGGCCCGGCCGAGTTCGTCCGGGGTGAGGTCGTTGGCGAAGACGACGGCGCCGATGCCCCGGGTGAGCGGGACGCGCTGGAGGCCGTCGCGGTGCTTGATCGCGTCGGCGAGCGCCTCCTCCAACAGCCCCTGGGTGAATATCGGGTGGGCGATGGGCAGTTGGAAGCCCTGGAGGAGTCTCAGGGCTCGGTCGGTGTCGTGCGCCGAGAGGTGTCCGCGCAGGTGGGCGAGGGCGAGGCAGACGGCCATGTCGACGGCGACGGCCTCGCCGTGCAGCAGCGGCGGGTCGGCGCGCAGTTCCAGGGAGGGGCTGAAGGTGTGGCCGTAGTCGACGGAACGTTCCAGGACCTGCTCCCACAGGTTGGGTTCCAGTTCGTCGAGCATGCCGGAGATGGCGCGGGATATCACCTCGCTGACGGCCGAGCCGCAGCCGGCCAGGGTGTCGGGGGTGATGGCGCCGACGGTGGCCTCCAGCAGGTCGAACAGGACGGCGTCCTTGACCAGGGCCATCTTGATCACCTCGGCGATGCCGTTGGCGACGTGTCGGGGGTCGATGGTGCGTAGGAAGTGCGGGTCGATCAGGGCGAGTTCGGGCGCGAAGTAGGCGCCCAGGCGGTTCTTGTGGTGGCCGTGGTTGACGCCGGTCTTCACGCCGATGCCGGCGTCGATCTGGCCGACCAGGGTGGTGGGGACGCGCAGGTAGGGCACGCCGCGGCGGTACATGCTCGCCGCGAAGCCGACGATGTCCAGGACCACGCCGCCGCCGACGGCGACGACCTTCTCGGTGCGGCGCAGGATGCCCATCCGGGACATCGCCTCGGTGACCAGTACGGCCTGCTCCAGGGACTTCGCGTCCTCGTCGCCCTGGACGACCTGCCGGGTCGCGTCGATCTGCCAGTGGTCGAAGTACCGGGCGAAGCGCTCGCGGTAGAGGGTGTCGACGACCGAGTCGATCGCGAGCAGGCAGCGGACCGGGCGGCCCTGGCCGCCGCCGACGGCGCGGGCGAGGGCGGGGTTCTCGGGGTCGAGCAGCCCGCGCACCATGCTGACGGTGTAGGCGACGGGTTGGTCCGCGCGGACGTTCCAGTGCAGGCCGGGCGGCTTGGGGAGATCGGCGACCGGGTTCAGGCCGGTCGGGCGGGGAAGTGCGGTACCAGACATGACGAAACCTCCGTGAGCGTGCTCGAGCGGGGGAGTGTGCGGCATCGCCGTGGCCGGCGGTGGCCCGGAAGCCCGTCCGGGCGCGCCGCGGCGGCGCGGGGCAGGCGGGGGCCGGTGGGGTCGCTGCGGCCGTGCGGGGCCGCGGCGGGGGGACGTGTCGGCCGGTCCGCCTGGTGGGATCGAACGCTAGTGCTCCATCCGTATACATCGCAACGTGACAGCAATCACAGTAGATGCATTCAAATGCATATTTCTTACCGGTTGCCTGGCATGGCCCCGCGTTGCGGGCGTGTGAACGGGCGTGAAGCGGCCCCGGTCGCGGGTGGTGGACCGCGGCCGGGGCTGGTTCGGGGTGGAGGCGCTCAGTCCATCGGGACCGCGGGCGCGTAGCGCAGCCGGGCGACGAGCGAGGCGGTGGAGTCATTCAGGGCGGCGGAGTCGAGGGCCTCGGCCAGCGCCTTGCGCAGGGTCTGTTCGGCGACCCCGGCCAGCCGCCGGCCGGCCTCGGTGACCTGCACGTCCACCCCGCGCTTGTCGTCCGCGGCGCTGCGCCGCACCACCCACTCGGCGTCCTCCAGGCGGGCGGTCATCCGGCTGACCGCGGGCTGGTTGGCGCCGAGCGCCTTCACCAGGTCCGACATCCGCAGCGTGCCGTCCCGCTGCTCGGTGAGCGAGAGCAGGAGCAGCAGCTCGTTCATGGAGACCCCGTGGCCGCGGGTCAGTCGCCTGCCCGCGGTCGCGTTGACCTGCTCCATCAGCCGGGTGAGCTGCCGCCAGATGGCGATCTCGTCCCGTCCGCTCCCCGGTCCCCAAGTCTCCATACGACGCGGCCCCTCACTGAGTCCTTCGAAGTCCTTCGAAACGTTGCACGTGTCCGTTCGCCACTGTTGCCCAGCGTAACTCTTTGCGGCAGTTGACCACCCGGGCAGGTTCGTCCATTATCTCTATGCAATCGCATACATCATCCTTGCTGCCTCCCTCCTCCCTACTGGCTCCCTACGAAAGGCTTGGGCCGCCATGCCACTGCCCCTCCTGGCCCTGATGCTCGGAGTGTTCTGCGTCGGCACCGCCGAGGTCGTCATCGCGGGCATCCTGCCCGAGATGTCCGCCGACCTGGACGTGACCATCCCGACGGCCGGTCTGCTGGTCACCGGCTACGCGCTGGGGGTGACCATCGGGGGTCCGATCATCACGCTGCTGACCACCAAGTGGTCCCGCAAAGGCCTGCTGCTCGGCCTCATGGGCGTCTTCATCCTCGGCAACGTCATCGCCGTGCTCGCCCCCAACTACCCGACGCTGATGGGCGCGCGGATCTTCACCTCGCTCAGCCACGGCACCTTCGCGGCCGTCGCCTGGCACGTCGCCGCGCTGATGTCCCCACCGGACAAGCAGGCCACCGCCATGGCCAAGATCGCGCTCGGCTTCAACTTCGCCAATGTGCTCGGCTCTCCGATCGGCACCTTCATCGGACAGCACTTCGGCTGGCGCGCCACCTTCGGCTACGTCACCGCCTTCGCGGTGATCTGCCTGCTGCTCATCGTCAGGTTCGTGCCCAGCGCGCTGTCCACCGAGGGCGACGCGGGCGCGGAGGGCGGGCTCTCGCTGCGCGAACAACTGAAGGTGTTCCGCCGGGGGAGTCTCCAACTCTCCATGCTGATCACCGTGCTGGCCCAGGGCGCGGTCTTCACCACCTCCACCTACCTGGCGCCGCTGCTGCGCGACATCGGCCACTTCGCGCCCGCCATGGTCGGCATCCTGCTGATCGTCTTCGGCATCGGCTCCGTCCTCGGCAACATCCTGGGCGGCCGGGCCGCCGACGCCAACGTGATGCGCGGCGTGCTGCGCGCCCAGAGCGCCCTGCTGGTCGCCCTGCTGGTGTTCTGGTTCGCCGCGCCCCACCAGATCCCCGCCGCGATCGCCCTGTTCCTGTTCGGTGCCGCGGGCTTCTCCATCATCCCGGCGCTCCAGGCACGGATCCTCGCGGTGGCCGCCGCCGCGCCGGCCCTCGCCCTGTCCGCCAACGTGTCCGCGTTCAACCTGGGCAACGGGCTGGGGGCCTGGCTCGGCGGCGCCACCATCGACCTCGGCTACGACGCCCGGGCCGTCACCCTCACCGCCGCCCTCGCCACCGCGCTGGCGCTGGGGCTCTCGGTGGTGATGTGGGCGCGCGGCCGTCGGGAGGAGGCGCCGGTGGCCGCGGCCCCGGCGGTCGCGGAGCCGGATGCCGTCGGGGCGGTCGAGGCCGTCGATGCCGGGCTGGCCCGGAAGCCGTAACTCCCGTACGGTCGCCGCACCGCCGCACCGCCGCACCGCCGACCGTCCACCGGCGGGACGGTGCGGCGGCTCGTCAGGCCCGCTGCGCCGTGCACCGCACGTACCGGGAGGACGAGTTTCGGCCAAGCCGGGCGGAGCGGAAATAGGCCCGGCGGTGCGGCCGTTGCGGTTGGTGTGGATACGACCTTCATTCGGTCCGGGCAGTCCGGCGCACCGCGCCGGACTGCCCGGAAGACGCCCGGCCCGTCCGCCCTGACCGACTCCTCCGCCCTGACCGGCAGCACCGTCCTGGACGAGCTGGCCGAGGTGCTCTTCGCCCCGCTGCCGCGCAGCGACCAGCGGGCCAAGGGGGCCCTCTACCTGCGCGGGCTGATCGCCGCCGAAGGCCGCAAGTCGATCCGGAACATCGCCGCGCAGGTCGGCGGCCCCGAACTCGCCCAGAGCCTGCACCACTTCATCGCCTCCTCCACCTGGGACTGGGAACCCGTCAGTCGCGCGCTGCAGCGCCACGCCGACAACGAACTGCGGTTCTCCGCTTGGGTGGTGAAGGCACTGCCCGTCCCCAGGAAGGGCCGGCGGGCGATCGGGATGTGGGGGGTGGGCGGCGACATCACCGTGCCCGTGAAGTGGAGCCTGCTGCCGCCGGGGGAGCGGGCGGCGGCCTGTGTGGCGACGGCGGCCCGGGTGTGCGACCCGAGCACGATCGGGCCCCGCCCGGTGGTGCTGGACATCCCGGGTGCCGACCTGCGGCCGGTCTTCGAGCGCTACGCCCGGGCCGGGGCACCGCTGTTGTCCGCCGTGCCCGCCGAACTGCCGGTGCTGGACCAGGGGGCGGGGCGCGGCGCCCGTCCGCTGCCCGCCGCCCGGGTGCTGCAGCTGCACCGGATGCTGCGGCGGCCGGTGGAGTGGACGGACCCGGCGACCGGTGCCGTGCGCCGGAGCCTGGTCGGCGGCGTCCAGGTGGAGTGGGCCGGGCTCCCGCTGCTGCTGCTCGGCCAGTGGGACCCCGAGCGGCAGCAGCCGGTCGGGTGCTGGCTGACCAACCTGACGGCGACGCCGCTCGGAGTGCTGTTGCGGCTGACCACGTTCCCGCAGCGGGTGGAGCTGGACCACGCCGGGTCGGCCTCGCACGCCGGTGCCCTGGACGACTACGAGGGACGCGGCTCCGACGGCTGGCACCGGCACATGACCCTGGCGGCGGCCGCGCACGTGGCCCAGGTGGTCGCCGCGGCGCGGGCCCGGGTCCGGCCGTGGACGCACTGCATGGTGTCGATGGAGCGGATGGGACAGGTGGGACGGATGGGTCCGACGAGCCGGATGGGACGCGCGCTCTGAACACTGAGAAACGGACATTTCAGCACATTGAGCGGTTCAAACCTCTGACTTGGTTCTGTGTCACCTCCGTCGGAGGTTCTGACACAGGCGCCCTGACCGCGTCGCCCGGCCCGCCGCCCGGGAGCCATCATCGGACCATGCGAATTCTGGTTGCCGGCGGTGGAGTCAGCGGTCTGGCCTCGGCGGTCGCGCTGGGGGCGAGAGGCCATCACGTCCTCGTCCTGGAGCAGCGGCCGGTGCTCACCGAGGGCGGCGCGGGCGTCCGGCTGGCGCCGCCCGCGTTCCGGCTGCTGGACCGGCTCGGCGTCGGCGACGCCGTCCGGGACCGGTCGCTGGTCATCGACGGGTTCCGCATCATGGACGGCGCCAGCGGCGAACTGGTCAGCTCGATCGCGCTGCCCGCCCGGCACGGCGACGGCCGGGCCACCCACGCGACCGCCCACCGGCTGGACGTGTACGAGCCGCTGCTGGAAGCCTGCTGGGAGCTGGAGGCCGTTCGGCTGTGCGCCGACAGCCGGGTGGTCGGCTACACCGAGCACGGCGAATCGGTGGTGGCCACCCTCGCCGACGGGCGCAGCGTCACCGGTGACGCCCTGATCCTCTCCGGCGCCGCCCGCTCCGTCGTCCGCCACGACCCGCGCTGGTCCGGCCTTCGCGCCCTGCGGCCGCGGCTCGCCGTCTACCACACCGTCATCCCGATGGAGCTGGTCGCCGACCGCTGGCAGGACGGCGCGGCCACCTGCTGGGTGGGCGCCGAGTGGCACGTGGCGCACTACCCGCTGCCCGACTCCCGGTACCTGAGCCTCTCCGCGACCCGGCACCACCACGTCGGCGCGGACCACGTCGGCGCGGACCTCGACGGCGCGGACCTCGACGGCGCCCGGGTGGACCTGGAACACGTCCTGGGGGCCTTCCCGGAGATCGGCTACGCCGCCCGCAACGTGCTGACCATGGGCCGCGACTGGCGGGTCCGGACGGTCCCCGACCGGGCCGCCGCCTCGGGCCGGGTCCGAGGCCGGGTCGCCCTGGTCGGCGAGAGCGCCGAGCCGGCCGGCCCGTTGGAGGCCTCCGGCCTGCACCAGGCGCTGGAGGACGCCGTCGGACTGGGCGCGAGCTGGGACGCCTCGGAGGGCGACGCGCTGCGCTGGCTCGCCGACTTCGACTCCCGCCGGGGCGCGGGCCGGGGCGCCGACCGAGACGCGGGCCGGGGCGCCGACCGGGCGCCGGACGTCCCGGCGGGCTGCGGCTCCGCGCGGCGGTAGACCGGCCCCGGCCCGTCCCCGCTCCGGGGACGGGCCTTCGCCGGTCAGGGGTGCCAGACCGGGGCGGTGGCGACGGCCTTCAGCCGGTCCACGTCGAGTGCCGGGTCGCCGGGCTCGAAGGTGTACGCGTTCGGGCCGTTCCACTCGTTGATCCGCACCTGGCTGCCGTCCGGGTAGTACACGGCGCCCAGCCAGTGCAGCACCGGGTTGGTCGCCGTCTTCCCGTTGCCGAAGCGGTTGGTGACGACCAGCGAGCCGTCCGGGCGCTTCTCCCGGACCTCCAGCGGGGTCGGGAGATTGCGGTCCATGGTCGCCAGCTCGTCCCGGCCGCGCTGGGACGGCGGGTCGAACGCGACGGTCAGCATGCTGGTGCGGCCCTCGAAGGTGACGGTCAGTGCGGCGTGCCCGGGGTCCTGGCCCTCGACCTTCGCCCCGGCGGGCAGCAGCGGGACGAGCTTCGCGAGCAGGTCCGCGTTCGACGGGCCGGTGGCCGTGGGCGCGGGGGAGTGGGCCGGCTTCGGGGCTCCCTCGGCCGGGGCGAGGGTGGCGAAGATCTGGTCCCAGACCGGGGAGGTCACCAGGTCGGTCAGCTGGGTGTCGTCGGAGACCGGCGGGCTCGGCCGGTTGGCGATGGCCGGCTGCCCGTTGTACTCGGTGAACCCGACCCGGCGCCCGTCCGGCGCCGCCCAAGTGACCCGCCACTCGCGGCCGCCCTGGGTGTTGGTGCTCCGCAGCTTGTCGATCACCAGCACGGAGCCGTCCGGCCGGACCGTCCGCTCGCAGGAGTCCTGGGGCGTCTGGAACCCGTCCATGCAGACCGCGGCGGCCTCGGGCGCCAGGTTGGTCCGCTCCGCGGAGAACCCGACGATGCTCGCCCCCGCTCCGTCGTCGAACAGCAGCGTCGCGCCGGTCCGGTGCCTGTCCACCTTCTTCGGCGGCGCGCTGTTGAGCTCCGTCACCGTGCCCTTCGGCAGCAGGCCGCTGAACAGCGCGACCATCTCCCGCGGGTCCATCGTCGGCAGGCTCGGCTCCGGCGGACCGGTCGGCCCCACCAGGTCGAACCCGCCCGGCCCGGCGGCCGCGAAACCGCCCCCGGCCAGCACCAGCACCACCAGCGCGCTTGCGACGGCCGTGCGCCGGCGGCGGCGCCACCGGCGACCGTGCTGCTCGGCCCGGGCGGCCAGGGTGTGCCGCACCGGCTCGGGCGCCAGCTCGGCGGCCCCGCGCAGGGCACGGGCGAAGCCGTCCGCGAACTCGTCGGCGAACTCGTCGTCACTGGGCATGGCGCAGCACCGCCTTCTGCGGAGAGGGGTCGGGTCGGTCCGTTCCGGTCGAGTCGCCGAGGGCGGCGGCGAGGTCCTCGCCCAGCACCGTGCGCAGCCGGGCGAGCGCCCGGCGGCACCGGGTGCGCACGGCCGTGCCGCTCAGCCGCAGCGCGGCGGCCGTCTCCTCGACGCTGCGGTCCTCCCAGAACCGCAGCACCAGCACCGCGCGGTCCGGCGCGGGCAGTTCGGCGAGCGCGCGCAGCAACGTCAGCCGCAGGGCCGGGTCCGGGTCGTGCACCCCGACCTCGGGGAACTCGTCGGTGACGCGCTCGGAGGCGCTGCGCTTGCGCCGGTACGACAGAAAGGTGTTGACCAGCACGGTCTGGACGTAGCCACTGGGGTTCTCCAGCCGCGATATCTTCCGCCACTTGACGTACACCCGGCCGAGTGCCTCCTGCACCAGGTCCTCCGCGAGGTGGGCGTCACCCCCGGTGAGCAGGAACGCCGTCCGCAACAGATGCCGCGCCCGCGAGGCGACGAACGCCGGGAACTCCGGCCAGGGCGGCTCGGCCTGGGCGCCCGCACTCGATTCTTGATCCATGTCCAGGTAACGCGGTGGGCCCGCCCTCATGTGACAGCCCGCCTGGTGTCATGCGTCACGGCCGCCGTCGGGGGGCGTCGGCGCTGGTCCGGCTGCCGCCGTCGCCGCCGTGCCGAGGGCGAGCCAGCCGGCGGCGAGCAGCCAGCCGCCGAGGACGTCCAGCGGCCAGTGCACCCCGAGGTAGATCCGGCTGAGGCCGACGGCGACCGCGAACAGGGCGGCTCCCGCGGCGGCGCCCCGGGCGGCCGTCGGTCGGGCGCGGGCGACGGCCAGGGCGAGCAGCCCGGCGCAGGCCGCCGCGGTGAAGGAGTGCCCGGACGGGAAGGAGAAGCCGGATGCGTCGGTCGCCCAGCTCGGCCGCGGCGGCCGGGGCCGGGCGAAGACGTGCATCAGCCCCAGGCGCACCAGTTGGCCGGCGATCAGCCACAGCACCGGCGCGAGGAACAGCGGTACGGCCAGGCGGCTCGGCCGCGGCACGGGCAGGGCCCGGACGGCGACGGCCCCGGCGGTCAGGGCGAGCAGGTACGGCACCACGGCGGAGCCGAGCGAGGTGACCACCACGGCCGCCGCCCGGGCCGCCGGGGGCCGGTGGGCGGCGCTCCAGTCGTTGGCGTCCCGTTCGAAGCCGTACGGCGCCCAGCCGTGGTCGGCGAGCAGCGCCGCCAGGGCGGCGAACAGCAGCAGCCCGACGGCGGCCGCCACCGGCCACCGGCGCCGGGGCGCCGTCGGGCGGGCGTTCTGCGGGCTGGGGTGGTTCATCGGGTCGGGCGCCCTTCCTCGGAGCGGGGGTGTGGCCCCCATGCTCGGGGTTCGAGGCGCCCGGCGGCACTCAGCCGCGCCAGGGACTAGGGAGCGGCCGCGCCAGGTCCCCGGGGAGCGGAGCGGTGGGCCCGGGCGAAGTCGACGACCTGGCCGGCCATCGTCTCGACCTGCTCGCGGACCCGGGGGTCGGCGTACTCGCCGTCCTCGGTGAAGCCGCTCGCCGTGGTGTTCAGTACCACTCCCAGTGGCGTGGGCCAGCCCCGCAGCGCGTGCACGATCGTGCGCAGGCCGCCCAGGGTGGACGCGCCGGCCTGCCAGCCCTGCGCCACGACCAGGCAGCCGACGGCGCGTCCGCTGAGGTAGGGGCGGGCGTCGTCGCGCAGTTCCTCGACGTAGTCCAGGGCGTTCTTGAGCAGGCCCGACGTGCTGCCGTGGTAGGCCGGGCTGGCGATCAGCACGCCGTCCGCGTCGGCCAGCGCGGCCAACAGCCGTTCGGCGGGCGGCGGCAGGGTCCGGTCCGCGGGGTCGTACATGGGCAGGACGAGGTCGGCGCCGCTGATCGCCGTCACGGCCGCGCCGTGCCGGGTCGCGGCGGCCAGGGCGGCGTTCAGGGCCCGTTCGGAGGAGGACCCCCGACGGGTGGAACCGCCGACACCGAGGATGCGGACCTGACGCTGGGTTTGTGTTCCGCCATTCACCCGCTCACCGTAGAACGGGGGTTTCCACCGCCCGTTCTGTGGCGGGTAATGGAGGATTCCGCAGCGGTGGACAACCGATTACGGCGCCGTGGGCGCGGTTCGGGAGGCGACCGCTAGCGTGGGCCGGCATGGGTGAATTCGCGCGTTTCTCCGGGACGTTGGGGCCGACGGCCCGGGCGACCGCTTCGCGGAATCCCCATGGACGCGAAACCTCGCCGCCCCGCGGTCGGCCCCGAGAAGGGAACCACCATGTCTCAGCACACCGCCGAAACAGTCCCCACGCGTGAGGAGTTGATCGGCCGCGCACAGGAGCTCGTCCCCCTGCTGCGCCGTAATGCCGACCTGACCGAACGGGAGTCGAAAGTCCCGGCGGAGAACATGTCCGCGCTGCGCGAGGCGGGTCTGCTGCGACTCAGCACGCCCCGCGCCTGGGGCGGCTGGGAGCTGCCGATGCGTCACCAGGTCGAGGTGCTCGCCGAGTTGGGGCGGGGCTGCCCGTCCACCGGCTGGATCGCGGCCAACCACGCCGCCTCCGTCGACCTCGTGATGCTGATGCCGAAGCCCGGACTGGAGGAGATCTACGGCGCCGACCCGGACGCCGTCATGCTCTCGGCCGCGAGCCTCGACCCCGCCCTGCGCGCCGACGTCGTGGCCGGCGGGCTGAAGGTCAACGGCCGCTTCCCGTACGCCTCGGGCTGCGAGCTCTCCGACTGGGCCTTCCTGGCCTGGGTGCCGGTGTACGACGAGGACGGCAAGCAGACCGGCGTGGCGAACCTGCTGGCGCCGCCCTCGGACCTGCGGATCGAGCGGACCTGGAAGGTGGCCGGGCTGCTCGGCACCGGCACCCACGCGATGATCGCCGAGGACCTCTTCGTCCCGGACCGCTTCGTGCAGTTCGCTCCGCTGGAGCCGTCCGGCGAGCCGGTGTCCCCCGTCCCGGCCACCGTGCTGATCAAGGGCAACCTGCACTCCCTGTCCTCGCTGGTGGGCGCGGCCCACGGCGCGCTGGACCTGGTCCGCGCGAAGCTGGAGGAGCACAAGCCGCTAGCCTTCTCCACCTACTCCCGGGCCGTCGACTCGCTCTCGGTGCAGCAGGAGTTCGCCGAGGCGACGCACCTGATCGACACCGCCGTGATGCACATGCTGGCCGTCGCCGACGGATTCGACGCGGTGCCGGAGGGGCAGGACGCCACCCCGGCCGAGCGGGCCCGGCTGCGCATGCACATGGTGACCTCGCTGGAGCGCGCCCGGGAGGCCATGCAGCGCCTGCTGGACCTGGCGGGCACCAGCGGCTTCGCGCAGGCCAACCCCGTCCAGCGGTACTGGCGCGACCTGGAGATCGGCAGCCGGCACACCGCGCTGAACCGTCCGATGATCTTCGAGGACTACGCTCGGTCGCTGCTCGGCACCGGCGCCCCGGTCTCCCTGCTGTTCTGAGCCCGGTACCCACGGCAGAGGCCCTGCCCCGACGCATCGCGCCGGGGCAGGGCCTCTGCCGTGGGGCCGTCAGTCAGGCGCCCGAGGGCGCCGGGGACAGTGCCTCGGCCAGCTCGACGGGCAGCAGCACCGGGCCGCCGTCGGCTCCGTCGGCCTCGTCGGCACCATCGGCTCCGAAGCCGGCCGGCAGGGCGAAACCGGCCGGGCCGCGCACCGTCTCCGGGCGGACCTCGGCCCCGGTCAGGCCACACAGCCAGGGGCTGACCACCACGACCTGGTGGCCCGCCGCGCGGGCCGCACCGACCTGGCCGGCGACATCGGCGGGCAGCGTGCCCGCACCGGCGCCCGGAGCCCCGCCGATGGCCTCGTCGACCAGGAGCGGGAAGACCGTCACCTCGGCACCGACCGTTGCCCCCGCGCCGCCCGTGGCCGCGCACCGGACGGGCGGCAGCGGAGCCATGGCCCGCACCGGCGCCGAGCGGGCCACGAAGGCCCGCAGCGTCGCGTCGTCCAGGTCGGCCAGGGTCGAGTCGAAGCGGCGCAGGGCGTCCGGCGTGCTGAGCTCCGCGACGTACGCGATCCGGCGCGCGGGCGCCCCGTCGCCTCCGTCGCTCTCACCGGCTCCGTCGCTCCCGCCGGCCCGTCGCGTGGTGCGGAAGTCCCGCGCCTGCGCGCGCGGCGCCGGGGTGTCGACGCCGGTCAGGGCGTGCACCAGCGGCAGCGCGTCCTGGCGGCGCAGCAGCGCGCAGATGTCCCGCAGCCCGGCCGCGAGCCGGTCGATCGCCTCGTCGCCGATCGCGTACGAGGGCTGGATGCGAAGCGTGTGCGGGGCGCTGCCGGTGGGCATCAGCCGCAGGCCGTGGCGGCGCAGCAGGAAGCCCGCCACGGCGAAGCCGAAGAATCCGCCGCGGGCGTAGTCGCGGATCACCGGGGACTCGGCGTCCGACTGGTCGGCGAACTCGAAGCCGACCAGCAGGCCCCGCCCCCGCACGTCCCGCACCACGTCGCCGAACTCGGCCCGGACCTCCTCCAGTGCCGCGCGCAGCCGCTCCCCGCGCTCGGCGGCCTGGCGGTAGGCGGCCCCGCCGTCGCGCTCCAGCAGTTCCAGCACCTTCTCGGTGACGGAGCACGAGAAGCTGTCCTTGGCGTAGGTCGAGCTGTGCAGCAGCTCGAACTCCTTGACGTAGCGGGAGCGTCGGACCAGCAGCAGCGAGGTCTTGGCCAGGCCGCCGCCGATGCTCTTGGCCAGGGTGTAGTAGTCGCCGGTCAGCCCGATCCCCGCGCTCGCGAAGAACGCCCCGGTCCGCCCGGCGCCGCTCTGGATCTCGTCGACGATCAGCGGGCACTCCAGGGCCCGGCAGACCTCGGCGATCCGCCCGCCCTGCTCGGCCGTCAGCTCGCGGATGCCGCCCTCACCCTGGACGGGCTCCACGACGAACCCGGCCACGAAGGGCACCGGCCGCCGGTGCACCTGGACGGTGCCGTCCAGCACCAGCACGTCCAGCGCGTACGGCTGTTCCGCCGCCACGTACTTCAGCGCCTCCTCCGGCTGCCCGGCCGGCACGAAGCGGGCCCGGGCGCCGAGCGCCGCGAACGGCAGCCGGAAGGTCGGGTTGTGGGTGAGCTGGAGACTGCCGACCAGCTTGCCGTGGAACCCGCCCTCCAGCGCGAAGAACTCCGGCGAGCGGCCCAGCGCCTTCGCGTTGTGCCGCTCCGCCTCCGCCAGCACCGCGGCCACGTCCCCGCCGGGACCGGCGAGTTCGGCCGCCTCCGGGCCCAGCTGCAGGCCGGTGCCGGCCGCGTCGAGGACCTCGCGCGCGTGCTCCGCCAGCTCGGCGGCCAGCGCGCCCAGCCGGAGGACCCGCGCCAGCTCGGCGTGCTTCATGGCCGCTTCGACGGCCTCGGCCCCGCTGTTCGCGAAGACCACTTCGTACGGCTCGCCGGCCTCCAACTCCCGGTCGGTGACGGCGTTCAGCGCCGCCGCCACCCGCTGCGCCTCGGTGCGCCGGGAGAGCTGCGCGTGGCTGGGTGTGCCCGCCGTCAGCAGGCCGGTGGCGTGCGCGACGAGCTCCGGGTGGTTGTGCCCGAAGAACAGCGAGCCGAAGCCGCCGACGAAGTCGACGACGGGGCTCTGCCCGCCCTCGGGGCCCGGCAGGTACATCGTGTCGCCCTCGGCGCGGACGTACTCGACGTCCAGGCCCCAGACGGACAGGGCTTGGCTCAGGTAACGCTCCGCCAGCTCCTCCGCCGGCTCCTCCGCCGCCAGGCTCTCCGCCGGTTCTTCCACCAGTTCTTCCATCAGTGCGCTCCTCGCATGGGCAGTCCTGCTCTCACAGGGAGGACGCGGGCGCGAAGTCCCGCAGGGGGTTGATCCGGTCCGCGCCGATCCGCGCGCGCAGCTCCGGTGCGGTGACGCCCAGGCCCGGTTCCGGGGCCAGGCACAGCACACCGACCTTGCCGATGTGCTCGTTGCGCTGGACGAGCCGGGTCGCCTCGCCGACCTCGGCGAGCGGGTAGAGCGCGGAGAGGGCGGGCGCGATGGCGCCGGTGGCGACCAGCCGGCCGAGGTCCAGCTGCTCCTTGAGGTTGGCGCCGTGGCTGCCGACCACCCGCTTCAGCCGCATCCACAGGTACCGGTTGTCGAACTCGTGGTGGTAGCCGGTGCTGGAACCGCAGGTGACCACCGTCCCGCCGCGCCCGGCGACGAACACCGAGATGCCGAAGGTCGCGCGGCCGACGTGCTCGAAGACGATGTCCGGGTCCCGGCCGGTCTCGCGGCGGATGATGCCGCCCAGCCGCTTGCCCGCGGCCAGGACGGCCTCGGGCGAGGGGTTCGGGTCGTCGCTCAGTCCGATCTCCGAGCGGTTGACCACCACCTCGCAGCCCAGCCGGCGCACCGCCTCCGCCTTGCGCTCCGAGCCGACGACGGCCACCGGGATGCCGCCGCCGTTGCGGACGAGCTGCACCGCGTACGTGCCGAGGCCGCCGGCCGCGCCCCACACCAGCACCACGTCGCCCTGCTTCATCCGGGCGCCGTGGCTGCCGACCAGCATCCGGTAGGCGGTGCTGCCGCACATCGGGGTGACGGCGGCCTCCTCCCAGGTCAGGTGCGGTGGTTTGGGGACGAGCATGCTGGCGCGCGCGACGGCGAACTCACCGAGCCCGCCGTAGTTCGTCTCGTAGCCCCAGGCACGCATCTCCGTGCCGAGCATCGCGTCCTCGTGCGTGACCGGCTCCTGCTCGTCCACGTGCACCGGGTGCACCACGACGTGGTCGCCGACCCGCCACCGGCGCACGCCGGAGCCGATCCGCACCACCACCCCGGACGCGTCCGAGCCGACCACCTGGAACGGCCTGTCGTGCCGGGCGGCCCAGCCGCCCTGCGCGCCGTAGCGGCGCAGGAACTCGAAGGTCGGGACGGGCTCGAAGGTGGCCGACCACACGGTGTTGTAGTTGATCGAACTGGCCATCACCGCGACGACCACCTCGTCCGGGGCCAGTTCCGGCATGGCCACCGGTCCGACGCGCAGCGACTTGCGTACGTCCTTGTCGGCCACGCCGCGGAACATCGCGGTCTCGTCCGCGCGCAGGTGTGCGGCCGCGAACTCTCCCGGCAACTCCAGGCGTTCGAGGGCCTCCGGCGGCCGGTTCTCGACGATCGCTTCCAAAAAGGGGTTCACGGCAGCTCCCTACTCCGTCTGGTCCGGTGCGCAACCTAGTGCGGGTCGGGTAATCGACGGTTCACCGGGAATTCCCGGCGGCCGGATTCCAGCGAGTTGCCGGGCGGTGGACCGCCGTGCCTATCGTCGTTCGACGTGGCCGTCAATGCGCAGTTCGAATCCCCGGAAGCCGTCGCCGTCGAATCCCCGGATCCCGCTTTCGAATGCCCGGATCCCGTCGCCGTCGAATCCCCGGAACCCGTCGCCGTCATCGGAATCGCCTGCCGTCTGCCCGGCGCGGCCGATCCCGACGCGTTCTGGCAGTTGCTGCGCGACGGGCGCAGCGCGATCACCGACACCCCCGCCGACCGCTGGCGGGACGCCGCCGTCCGCACCCCGCGGGGCGGCTTCCTGGAGCGGGTCGCCGACTTCGACGCGGAGTTCTTCGGCGTCACCCCGCGCGAGGCCGCCGCGATGGACCCGCAGCAGCGGCTCGCGCTGGAACTGGGCTGGGAGTCCCTGGAGGACGCCGGGATCGTGCCGGCCCGGGTGCGCGGCACCCGGCTGGGCGTCTTCCTCGGCGCGACCGCCGACG
This sequence comes from Kitasatospora sp. NPDC127060, assembly GCF_042724935.1. NCBI lineage: Bacteria > Bacillati > Actinomycetota > Actinomycetes > Kitasatosporales > Streptomycetaceae > Kitasatospora > Kitasatospora sp. NPDC127060. The sequence goes on along the minus strand of NZ_JBHXEG010000060.1, from coordinate 8,783 downwards.
ACTACGCCCGGCTGACCGCCCGGGCCGGCGCCGACGCCGTCTCGCCGCACACCCTGGCCGGGCTCAACCGGGCCCTCGTCGCCAACCGGCTGTCCTACCTGCTCGGTGCGCGCGGGGCCAGCATGGTCGTGGACACCGGCCAGTCCTCCTCGCTGGTCGCTGTCCACCGCGCCTGCGAGAGCCTGTGGTCCGGGGAGTCGGACCTCGCGCTGGCGGGCGGCGTGCAGCTGAACCTGGCCGGCGCCGCGACCGTCGGCGTCGAGCACTTCGGCGCGCTGTCCCCGGACGGCGAGTGCTGGACCTTCGACGCACGGGCCAACGGCTACGTGCGGGGCGAGGGCGGCGCGGTGCTGGTGCTCAAGCCGCTGGGCCGGGCGCTCGCCGACGGCGACGAGGTCCGGTGCGTGATCCGCGGCGGCGCCGTCAACAACGACGGCGGCGGCCCGGAGTTGACCACGCCCGACCCGCGGGCCCAGCGGGAGGTGATCGAGGCGGCGTACCGGCGGGCCGGGGTCGCGCCCGGTGACGTCGGCTACGTCGAACTGCACGGCACCGGGACGAGGGTCGGCGACCCGGTCGAGGCGCGGGCCCTCGGGGAGGCGCTCGGCCGGCACCGCCCGGCGGACCGGCCACTGCTCGTCGGCTCGGTGAAGACCAACGTCGGACACCTGGAGGGCGCCGCCGGGGTCACCGGGCTGCTGAAGGTCGTGCTCGCGCTGCGGGCCGGCGAGCTGCCCGCGAGCCTCAACTACCGCACCCCCCACCCGCTCATCCCGCTGGAGGAGCTCCGGCTGCGGGTCCACGACCGGCTCGCCCCGTGGCGGGACGCCGACGCGCCACGGGTCGCCGGGGTCAGCTCCTTCGGGATGGGCGGCACCAACTGCCACCTGGTGCTCTCATCGGCACCGCCCGCCACCGGGAGCGCGGCCGGTACGGCTGCTCCGGCCGACGACCGGCGCCGGCCGGAACTGCCGCTCCCGTTCGCGGTGTCGGGCCGGGACGAGCCGGCCCTGCGCGCGCAGGCAGGCCGGCTCGCGCAGTGGATCCGCGAGCGGCCGGAGCTGCCGCCGGCGGGCCTCGCCGATTCGCTCGCCACCACCCGTACGGCCTTCGCGACCCGCGCCGTCGTGGTCGCCGAGGGCCGGGAGGCGCTGCTCACCCGGCTGGACGCCCTGGGCGCGGGAGCGGCCGGTGCGGGGACGGTCGTCGGCCGGGCGGGAACGGACGGCGCGGTGGCCGTGCTGTTCACCGGGCAGGGCGCCCAGCGGCTCGGCACGGGGCGGCGGCTGCACGCCGCGCACCCGGCCTTCGCGGCGGCCTTCGACGAGGTGTGCGCCCGCTTCGACGCGGTGCTGGACCGGCCGCTGCGCGAGGTGATCTGGGCCGAACCAGGCTCGCCCGACGCAGAGTTGATCAACCGTACGGAGTTCGCCCAGCCCGGCCTGTTCGCCGTGGAGGTGGCGCTCCACCGGTTCGTCACCGGGCTCGGGGTGCGCCCCTCCTTCCTGCTGGGCCACTCGATCGGCGAGCTCGCGGCGGCGCACGTCGCCGGGGTGCTGTCGCTGCCCGACGCGTGCACCCTGGTCGCCGCGCGCGGCCGCCTGATGCAGGCGCTGCCGCAGACGGGCGCCATGGTCGCCGTCGAGGCGGCCGAGGAGGAACTGGCGGCCGAACTGGCGGAGTCGGCGGGCCGGGTGGGCCTCGCGGCGGTGAACGGACCGCGTGCCGTGGTGCTGTCCGGCGACGCCGACGCGGTCGACGCCCTCGCCGACCGGTGGCGGGCCCGGGGCCGCCGCACCCGGCGGCTGCGGGTCAGCCACGCCTTCCACTCCCACCTGATGGACGGGATGCTCGACGAGTTCCGCGCGGTCGCCCGCTCGCTGACCTACCGGCCGCCCCGGCTCGCCGTCGTGTCGAACCTCACCGGGGACCTCGCCGGCGCCGCCGAGCTGTGCGACCCCGAGTACTGGGTGCGGCACGTGCGTGACTGCGTCCGCTTCCTCGACGGCGTCCGCCGCCTGGACGCGGCGGGCGTCACCACCTACCTGGAGCTCGGGCCGGACGCGGTGCTGGCCCCCGCCGCCCGCGCGGCGCTGCCCGACGACCGCACCTTCCTCAGCGCCCTGCGCGCCGACCGGCCGGAGCCCGCGACCGTGGTCGAGGCCCTCGCCGGACTGCACGCGACGGGCGCCGAGGTGGACCTCGCCGCCGTGATCGGCGGCGGGTCCCGGGTCGCCCTGCCGACCTACGCGTTCCGGCGGCGCCGGCACTGGCTGGCCGGGCTGGACGAACCGGGGGAGTCGGCCGGGACCGCCGGGCCCGGGATCGCCGGCCCCGGCGCGGCTGAACCCGGCGCGCCTGAACCCGGGCCGAGCGCCGCCACACCCGCCGGCGCGCCGCTGCGGGACCCGCTCGACCTGGTGCGGCAGCACACCGCCGCCGTCCTCGGCTCCGACACCCCCGGAGAGATCGCGCCGGACACCGCCTTCCGGGACCTCGGCCTCACCTCGGCCACCGCCCTGGAACTGCGGGCCCGGCTGGCGGCCGCGACCGGCCTGCCGCTGCCGGACACCCTGGTCTTCGAGCACCCCACGCCCGGCCTGCTCGCCCGCCACCTGGCCCACGGCCCGAACACCCCCGAGCGGGCCGACGGGGCGGCAGAGGCTTCCGGCTCCACCGGCGCGGCAGCGGCCGAGGACGCCGACCCGATCGCCATCGTCGGCATGGCCTGCCGCTTCCCCGGCGGCGTCGGCTCCCCCGAGGAGCTGTGGCGCGTCGTCTCCGAAGGCGTCGACGCCATCGGCGGGTTCCCGGCCGACCGGGGCTGGGACGTCGAGGCGCTGTACGACCCCGACCCCGCGCGCCGGGGCTCCTCGTACGTCCGCGAAGGCGGCTTCCTGGCCGACGTGGCCGGGTTCGACGCCGCGTTCTTCGGGATCAGCCCGCGCGAGGCCGCCGCCCTGGACCCGCAGCAGCGCCTGCTGCTGGAGACCGCCTGGGAGAGCCTGGAGCACGCCGGCATCGACCCCGCCTCGCTCCGGGACACCGACACCGGCGTCTTCGTCGGGGCGACCGCCCAGGAGTACGGGCCGAGGCTGGGCGAGCCGAGCGACGGTTCCGACGGCTACCTCTACACCGGCAGCACCCCGAGCGTCGCCTCCGGCCGGATCGCCTACGTCCTCGGCCTGCGCGGCCCGGCCGTCACCGTGGACACCGCCTGCTCCGCCTCCCTCGTCGCCGTGCACGACGCCGCCCGCGCCCTGCGCGGCGGGGAGTGCGAGCTGGCGCTCGCGGGCGGCGTGACGGTGATGCCCACGCCCGGGGTGTTCGCCGAACTGAGCCGCCTCGGCGGGCTCTCCCCGAACGGCCGCTCGAAGGCGTTCGCGGCGGCCGCCGACGGCACCGGCTGGGCCGAGGGCGCCGGGCTGCTCGTGCTCGAACGGCTTTCGGACGCCCGCCGCCACGGCCACCCGGTGCTGGCCGTGGTCCGCGGCTCGGCCGTCAACTCGGACGGCGCGTCCAACGGCCTGACCGCGCCCAACGGCGCGGCCCAGCAGCGGGTCATCCAACGGGCCCTGGCGGCCGCCGGGCTGACCGGCGCCGACGTCGACGCCGTCGAGGCGCACGGCACCGGTACCCGGCTGGGCGACCCGATCGAAGCCCGTGCGCTGCTGGCGACCTACGGTCGCGAACGCGCCGAGGGCCGGCCGCTGTGGCTCGGCTCCGTCAAGTCCAACATCGGGCACACCCAGAGCGCGGCCGGGGTGGCGGGCGTCATCAAGATGGTGCAGGCCCTGCGGCACGAGGTGCTGCCGCGCACCCTGCACGTGGACGAGCCCACCCCGAGCGTCGACTGGAGCTCGGGCGCGGTGCGGCTGCTCACCGAGGCGGTCGACTGGCCCGGCGCGCCCGGGCGGCCGCGCCGGGCGGGGGTGTCGTCGTTCGGCATCAGCGGCACCAACGCCCACCTGATCCTGGAGGAGGCGCCCCCGGCGTCCGACCACTCCGACGCCGTTCCGGCCCCCGACCCGTCCGCTCCGGCCGCTCAGCTCGCCCCGGCCGTTCAGCTCGACCCGGTCGGCCCGCTGGCCTGGCCGCTGTCGGCGCGGACGCCGGGCGCCCTGCGGGAGCAGGCCGCCCGGCTGCGCGCCCGCCTCGGCGAGCCGCGGCCGCCGGCCCCGGCCGACGTGGCCTTCTCACTGGTCCACGGCCGCGCCGACCTCGCCCACCGCGCCGTCGTCGTCGCCCCGGGGGCGGCCGGCTTCGCGAGCGCCCTGGACGCGTTGGCGAGCGGCGCCCCGGACGCCTCCGTGGTGCTCGGCACCGCGGGCGAGCCGGGCCGGAGCGTCCTCGTCTTCCCCGGCCACGGGTCGCAGTGGCCCGGCATGGCCACCGAACTGTACGCCCAGGCCCCGGCGTTCGCCGAGCGCCTGCGGGAGTGCGCGGCCGCGATCGACCCGCTCGTCGACTGGTCGCTGCTCGACACCCTCCTCGGCGGCCCCGGTGCCGCCGCTGACCCCGAACGGACCGATGTCGCCCAGCCGGTGCTGTTCGCGATGATGGTCTCGCTGGCCGCGCTGTGGGAGGCGCACGGAGTGCGGCCCGACGCCGTCGTCGGCCACTCCCAGGGCGAGCTGGCCGCCGCTTGCGTCGCCGGGGTGCTCACGCTGGAGGACGCCGCGACGGTGGTGGTGCGGCGCAGCCGCCTCTGGTCGGAGGAACTGCCGGGCCGGGGCATGATGGCCGCCGTCGAGCTCTCCGCCGACGGCGTGCGGGAGCGCATCGCCGAGCGGGGGGCGCGCCTCGACCTGGCCGTGGTGAACGGCCCGCTCGCCGTCACCGTCGCCGGGGAGCCCGACGAGGTCGAACGCTTCGTCACCGGCTGCAAGGCCGAGGGCATCCGGGCCCGCGTCGTGGTCCGGGCCGGAGCCTCGCACTGCGCGCTGGTGGAGCCGCTGCGCGAACCGCTGCGGGAGCTGATCGGCGGAGTCGCCCACCATCCGCCGCGCGTCCCCTTCTACTCGACGGTGACCGCCGGCCCGCTCGGCGCCGACGACCTCGACGCGGACTACTGGTTCCGCAACGCCCGTGAGCCGGTGGACTTCCAGGGCGCCGTGCTCGCCCTGCTGCGCGACGGCCACCGCACCTTCGTGGAGTGCTCCCCGCACCCGCTGCTCACCTCGGCGCTGCAGGACACTGCGGAGGAGGCCGGGCACCAGCCGACGGCCCTGGGCACCCTGCGACGCGACGAGGGCGGCCGAGGGCGGTTCCTGCGCTCGCTCGCCGAGGCGCACGTCCGAGGTGTCGCGGTGGACTGGACCCCGGCCCTCGCCGGGACCGGGGCCCGCCGAACCGCCCTGCCCACCTACCCCTTCGAGCGGCGTCGGCACTGGCTGGAGCCCGGGACCGGCCCGGCCGACGTCCAGGCCGCCGGCCTCACGCCCGCCGGGCACCCACTGCTGGGCGCGGTGCTCGCCGCCGTCGACGGCGACCAGGTCGTCCTCACCGGCCGGGTGGCGCCACGATCGCCCGGGTGGCTCGCCGACCACGCGATCGGCGGCACCGCGCTGTTCCCGGGTACCGGCTTCGTCGAACTCGCGCTGCGCGCGGGCGACGAGGTGGGCTGCCCGAGGATCGAGGAACTGACCGTCGAGCGGCCGCTGCTGCTCCCCGCCGGGACGGCCGCCGAACTGCGGGTGACGGTCGGCGCCCGCGACCGGCACGGCGTACGGCCCGTCACGGTGCACGCCCGCCCGGCCACCGGCGCGGACGAGCCCTGGACCCGCCACGCCGCCGGAGCGCTGGCCGAGGCCTCCGCCGCGCCGGCCCCCGGCCCGTTCCCGGCCGCCTGGCCCCCGCCCGGCGCGCAACCCGTGGACGTCACCGGCTTCTACCCGGACCGCGCGGCCGACGGCTACGGCTACGGACCGGCGTTCCAAGGCCTGCGAGCCGCCTGGCGACTGGGCGAGGAGATGTACGCCGAGGTCGCCCTCGACCCGGACCGGCACGGCGACGCCCGCCGCTACGCCGTCCACCCCGCGCTGCTCGACTCGGCCCTGCACGCCGAACTCCTGCGCGCCGCCGCCCCCGGGGAGGGGCAGCTGCGGATGCCGTTCAGCTGGACCGGCGTGGGCGTTCCGACGGCCGGCGCCACCGCGCTGCGGGTACGGGTCGCCCCGGCGGGCGGGGTCGCGGTGCGGGTGACCGCGACCGACGCCACCGGCGCCCAGGTGCTGGACGTGGAGTCGCTGCTGCTGCGGCCCGTCCCGGTGGCGGGCCTGACGGCCGGCCCGACGGGCGGCGGGGCCCTGTACGGCCTCGACTGGCAGCCGCTGCCGGCCCGGCCGGTCGACGAGCCCGCCCTCGTCCTGTTCGACGCCGCCGCGCTCGCCGGGGACGGCACGCCCGCCGAGGACGGGGCAGCACCGACCGAGCCGGCGACCGCCGCCGTCCTGGCCCCCGTGCTCAAGACCCTCCAGGCCTTCGCGGCCGACGAACAGCGGCCGGCCGCCCGGCTCGTGGTGCTGACCAGGGGAGCGGTGGCGGTCGGCGGCGACGCCGAGGTGACCGGTACGGCCCAGGGCGCCGTCTGGGGCCTGGTCCGCTCGGCCCAGGCCGAGCACCCCGACCGGTTCCTGCTGCTCGACACGGACCCCGCCGCCGACCGGCCCGACGGCACTGCCCGGCCCGACGACGCCGCCCGTCCCGACGGCACTGCCCGGCCCGACGACGCCGCCCGTCCCGACGGCACCGACGAGCGCGCCGTGCGCCGCGCGGCCGCGCTCGCACTGGCGGCCGGGGAGTCCCAGGCCGCGCTGCGCGACGGTACCGTTCTCGTCCCCCGTCTGGTCCGGACGATCGGTTCGCCCGTCCCCGCCGCGGATCCGAACGGCACCGTGCTGATCACCGGCGGCCTCGGCGGCCTCGGCGCCGAGCTGGCCCGGCGCCTGGTCGAGGCGGGTGCCCGGCACCTGATCCTCACCGGACGGCGCGGCGGGCAGACCCCGGGCGCGGCCGAGCTGCGGGCCGAACTGGCCGCCGCCGGTGCCGAGGTGGCCGTCCGCCGCTGCGACGTCGCCAACCGCTCCGAGCTCGCCGCCCTGCTCGCCGGCATCCCCGCCGAGCACCCGCTCACCGGCGTCTACCACCTGGCGGCCGCCGTCGACGACGCACCGCTCGACGCCATGACGCCCGAGCGCCTGGCGGCCGTGCTGCGCCCCAAGACCGACGGCGCGCTCCACCTCGACGCACTGACCCGCGACCTCCCGCTGACGGCGTTCGTGCTCTTCTCCTCCGCCGTCGGCGTGCTCGGCACGCCCGCGCAGTCCGCGTACGCGGCCGCCAACGCCGCCCTCGACGCGCTGGCCCACCGCCGCCGCGCCCAGGGCCTGCCCGGGCTCTCCCTGGCCTGGGGGCTGTGGGAGCAGGCCAGCGGCCTCGGGCGGCTCGCCGAGGCGGACCTGGCGCGGCTGCGCCGGACCGGCCTCGCCCCGATGACCACCGCGGACGGCTTCGCGCTGCTCACGGCGGCGCTCGGGACGCGGCGCGCCCTGCTCCTCCCGGCGAACCTGGACTCGGCCGCGCTGCGCGACCGGGCCCGGGACCAGGACCTGCCCGCGCTGCTGCGGGGAATCGTCCGGCCGCCGACCCGCGCCGACAGCGCCGGGCCCGGGGCGGTCGTCGCCGAACAGCACGGACTCGCCGCCCGGTTGGCCGGGCTGTCCCGGCCGGACCAGGACCGCGAGCTGCTGGACCTGGTCCGCGCCCACGCGGCCACCGTCCTCGGCCACGACGCGGCCGACCGGGACGCCGTCCCGCTGGAGCGGGCCTTCCGGGAGTCCGGCTTCGATTCGCTGACCGTGGTGGAGCTGCGCAACCGGCTGCGCACCGCGACCGGCCTGCCGCTGCCGACCACCCTGCTCTTCGACCACCCGACCCCGCTGGCCCTCGCCGGGTACCTGCGCGAGCGGGTGCTCGGCCCCGACGGCGCGGAGGCGGCCCCCGCCACCGCGCCCGACCGCCCGGCACACCCGTCCGCGGGCGGCGCCGGCCAGGACGACGACCCGATCGCCGTGGTGGCGATGGCGGGCCGCTTCCCGGGCGGCGTGCAGTCGCCCGAGGACCTGTGGCGGCTGGTCGCCGACGGGGTGGACGCGATCGGCGAGTTCCCGACCGACCGCGGCTGGGACACCGGGCACCTCTTCGACCCGGACCCGGACCGGCCCGGCCGCTCGGCCACCCGGCACGGCGGGTTCCTGTACGACGCCGGGGAGTTCGACGCCGGCCTGTTCGGCATCAGCCCCCGGGAGGCGCTGGCCATGGACCCCCAGCAGCGGCTGCTGCTGGAGGTGTCCTGGGAGGCCTGGGAGCGCTCCGGCATCCCCGTCGCCGACGCGCACGGCAGCCGCACCGGCGTCTTCATGGGCGTGGCCTACCACGACTACGCCGCCCGGGCCGAGCAGGTGCCGGACGGGGTGGAGGGCTACCTGATGACGGGTGCCGCCGCGAGTGTGGCCTCGGGCCGGATCGCCTACACCCTGGGTCTGGAGGGTCCGGCGATCACGGTGGACACGGCGTGTTCGTCGTCGCTGGTGGCGTTGCACCTGGCCGTCCAGTCGCTGCGGCGCGGCGAGTGCACGATGGCGCTCGCCGGCGGGGTCAGCGTCATGGCGACCCCGACCACCTTCGTCGAGTTCTCGCGTCAGCAGGGGTTGGCGGGGGACGGTCGGTGCAAGTCGTTCGGGGTGGGTGCGGACGGTACGGGGTGGTCCGAGGGTGTGGGT
>NZ_JBHXEG010000059.1:0-59521 GCF_042724935.1 Kitasatospora sp. NPDC127060 | reverse complement strand
CTTCCCGCCCCTCGGCGTTCCGGGCCGCTCAGCGCGAGGCGCGCAGCTCCGGCAGTTCGATCAGCTCGGTCTCGTCCTCGGGCGTCAGGTCCACCACGGTCGGCTCGCCCGGCTCGGCGTCCCCGGCGCGGACCGGCCGCTGCTCCGGCCGCACGCCCGCTCCGGCCTCCCGCGCCTCCCGCGCCTCCCGCGCCTCCTGCGCCTCCTGCGCCTCGGCCCGGGCCTTCGCGGCGACCGCCTCGTCACCCACCACGTCCGCCAGGTCCGCGCGCTCCCCGAGCTCGGCGACGCTGCCCACCGCCGGCGCCGGAGCGGCCGGCCGGACCGCCGCGCCCGTACCCCGGCCGAAGAAGCTGAAGCCGTGCCCGCGCGCCTGCCCGGACTGCGCCGGCCGCGGACGCTGCCGCTCAGCCGGAGCCGGCACCGGCGCGACGGCCGGAGCACCGGGCGCCCCGCCCAGCTGACCGACCGTCGCGGTCAGCGCCGGGCGCAGCGGCGTGGCCCGCACCGGCGCACGGTCCGCCGGCGCCTGCGCCGGGGTGGGCACCGAGGGCGCGACCGGGGCGGGCACGGAGACCGACCCGGCCACCGGGGCCGCGGCCGACGTGGCCTCGACCGGGGCAGTGCGCGCCCGCAGCGCGACCTCCGCCCCCGCCGTACGCTCCCGCCGCGCCTCCTGCTCGGCGGCGCGCCGCTCCAGCAGCCGCAGCACGGACGCGGCGCGGACGAACGCGGCCGGGCTGGCCGGGTACTTGGGGCGGCTCGCGGCGAGCGCCCGCTGGGCCGCCTCGGCCTCCTTGAGCGCCTGCTCGGCCACCGCCACGGCCCGCTCCCGCAGCAGCCGGGCGATCTCGGTCTCGGCCTTCGCCAGCCGCGACTTCTCCGCCGTCAGCCGCCGCCCGAACCGGGTGGCCCGCTCCTCGGCGACCTCCGCCGCGTACTCGGCCTCGGCCAGCTGCTCCTCGAACCGCTCCTCGGCCCGCAACCGCTGCGCCGCGGACACCTCGGCGGCCGCCCGGGCCGCCTTGTCGCGCTGGCGCAGCAGCACCGCGAAGCCGAGCGTGGCGATCAGTGCGGCGATGCCCACCGAGCGCACCAGGACGGTGTCCTGACTGAAGAGCAGAGCGGCCAGTGCGGCGACCAGCAGTACGCCGGCGGCGGTGGGGGGAAAGACCCGGCCGAGGACGGAGGAATGACGGTGGCGTCCGCGAGACATGCCAAGAAACTAGCGTGCGAATTGGGGCCGTGTCAGCCCAGGGTCCCCCTTCACCCTTGACAGTGCGCAGTTTTTACCGCACGTGCCCGGCTTTTCACTCAAGATCACGAAAAAAGGCCTGCTCAGCGAGGTCCGTCGGGATCCGGCCGTTCCGTCAGCGGGGCGAGGCCGCCGAACCGCTCGGATCGTCGTGGTTCTCCGGCAGCTTGCACACGTGCTGGAGCCAGAGCGCCGCCGCGATCACCGCGGCCCCGGCGAGCACCGAGAGCCCGGCGGTCACCGCCTGGTCCTTGCGGGCCGACACGTCCAGCTCGCCGAGCAGGAAGATCCCGGCGCCGGCGTAGATGCCGGTGACCACCGAGGAGACCAGCGCGCTGGCCTGCCCGAGCACCACCGCCCGGGCCGCCAGCAGCGGGTCGACCCGCTTCGCGCCGGGCTGCCGATCGCGCACCGCCTTGAGCCGGGACCGCAGCGAGAGCGCGGTCGCCAGCAGGATCACCGCGACCGCCGCCAGCACCACGGGCGCGGCCGCCGGCACGGCCGGCAGCGTGTCCAGGGAGGCCCACAGCTTGGAGCCGGCCCAGGACAGCGCCGTCGTCGCGGCGGTGATGCCGATCAGCAGGCGGAGGCGAAGCAGCTTCACTCGGAGGTGGTCCTTCCAGGGGTATCAGGTCCTGTCCGGCCGATCTTGGCGGCCCGGCAAGATCGGCCGGACAGGACCTAGAGCGGGCCGCCCGCCCGGTGGCCCGGTACGACGGCGTCAGGCCACCGTACCGGGACGGGACGGGCGGACATCCACTCGTACGACCGGGCCCGGTGGCCGAGTTCCCCGGCCGACCCGGTGGACCCGACCGACCGGGCCGCCGGCCGGTCCCGCACGGTGCTACTCCGGCAGCGTCAGCCGGATGTCGTCGCGCCGCTTCACGCCCTGCGCGTCCGGGCCGCCGAGGGCCTCCAGCAACGCGCCGACCTGCCCGTGCCCGGGCACCTCGGCCTCCGGCTGGGCGTCCAGCCAGGGGGCGAGCACGAAGGCCCGCTCGTGCGAGCGCGGGTGCGGCAGCAGCAGCTGCGGGTCCTCGCTGACGACGCCCTCGTACGCCAGGATGTCGACGTCCAGGGTGCGCGGGCCCCAGCGGACCTCCCGCACCCGCCCGAAGGCGTCCTCGATCGCGTTGCCGCGCTCCAGCAGGTCCCGCGGGGGCAGCGAGGTGCGCAGCACCACGACCGCGTTGTAGTAGTTGGGCTGTTCCTCCGGGCCGCCGACGGCCGCGGTCTCGTAGATCGCCGAAACGGCCTTGATCCTCAGCCCCGGAGTGTCGGCCAGGGCGTCGACGGCACCCTGCAGGGTGTCCAGCCGGTTGCCCAGATTGCTGCCGAGCGCGATCACCGCACAGCGCTGGCTGTGCAGCGTGGTGTCGGCGGAGTCCACCCGGCTCTCCAGGTCGAACGCGTTCGGCTCGGCGATCGGGTCACTGCTGTTCATCGAAGAAATCCCTCTGCATCGGAAACCAGGCGCGCGGTGGGGGTCATGCGCGGCCCCGGTGGATGGTCACGGTCACGTCGTCGAACGGCACGGTGATCGGGGCGTCCGGCTTGTGCACGGTGACCTCGACCTCCTCGACCGCGTCGTGCTTCAGGCACTGGTCGGCGATCCGCTGCGCCAGGGTCTCGATCAGGTCGACCGGTTCCCCGGCGATGATCGCGGTGACCTCCTCGGCCACGATGCCGTAGTGCGCCGTGCGGGTGAGGTCGTCTCCGGACGCGGCGGGGCGGGTGTCCAGGTACAGCACGAGATCGACCACGAAGGTCTGGCCCTCGACGCGCTCGCGCTCGAAGACGCCGTGGTGACCCCGGGCTCGCAGCCCCCGCAGGGTGACGCGGTCCAGCAAACGAATCACTGCTCCCAGTCGGACGGGCCCCACCCGGGAAAAGGCATGGACGGGCAGGGCGAAGGCGGGCAGCACGCCCGCCACTCCGTTTCGAATCTACCCGCGAGCGCGGACAACGCCTGACCGTCCTACCCGGCACGAACCGTCGCCACGCGCACCGGAATGGCGATTGACGTGAACGTTCGGTGACCACCCGGAAATTCCCCGGCAACCACCCGGCGCCGATTTCCCGCGGCCCCCGGAATCAGTCCTCGTCGTCCTCGTCCCCGCTGGTCAGAACGGGTGAACCGTGGTGCGACCAGAGCTTCCACCCGGCCGGGGTGCGACGGAACAGATTGCTCGACACGACCTTTCCGCCGACCAGCGGCCCGAGTTCCCCCTCCTCCTCCGCCTCACCGCCGGAGAGGATGTTCTCGGTGCACGTGACAAGGGCCACATCTCCGTGGACCTCGGCCTCGACATCGGTCAGGAAGAACTGGATGTACTCCGTGTTCATCATGATCAGCATGTACGAGCGGGTCACCTGCGCCCGCCCGCGCAGCACCGGCCAGCCGGGGTGCACGCAGACCACGCCGCCCTTGTCGTCGGCGTGCTCCGGCCCCAGCCAGGCCTCCTCGACCGCCTCGAGGTCGCCCCGCTCCAGCGCCTCGTAGAACGCCCGGTTCGCCGCGAGCACCGCCTCCAGGTCCATCTCCCGGGCCTTCCCGGCCGTCCCGCCGCTCAACCTGCCGTCACCTGTCACAGACCCTCCCTCACCCCAGCCGCGCCGCGCGCTGCCAGGCCGCGACCACGCGGACGGCGTCCGCCGTACCGGACACGTCGTGCACCCGTACCGCCCAGGCTCCGGCCCGGGCCGACAGCACCGAGACCGCGGCCGTCGCGTCGTCCCGCTGCCGGGCCGGGCGCAGTTCCCCGGTTCCCGGGTCGGCGAGCAGCGTACCCAGGAACCGCTTGCGCGAAGCCGCGACGAGGACGGGACGGCCGAGCGCGGTGAGCGCGTCCAGCCGGCCCAGCAGCGCCCAGTTGTGCTCGGGGGTCTTGGCGAAGCCGAGCCCGGGGTCGAGGATCAACTGGTCCTCCTTGACCCCGGCGGCCAGCAGCGCCTCCATCCGCGCGGTCAGCTCGGCGACCACGTCCCGTACGACGTCCTGGTAGACGGCCAGCCGGTCCATGTCGGCGGACTGCCCGCGCCAGTGCATGACCACGAAGGGCGCGCCGGTCTCGGCGACCACCCGGGCCATCGCCGGGTCGGCGAGGCCGCCGGAGACGTCGTTGACGATCGCGGCGCCGGCCTCCACGGCCCGCTCGGCGACCGAGGCCCGCATGGTGTCGACGGACACCAGCACCCCGGCGTCGGCCAGCTCGCGCACCACCGGCAGCACCCGGCGCAGCTCCTCCTCCTCGGGCACCCGCGCCGAGCCGGGCCGGGTGGACTCGCCACCGACGTCCACCAGGTCCGCGCCGCGGGCCCGCAGCGCCAGCCCGTGGGCGATCGCCTTGGCGGGGTCCGACCACAGCCCGCCGTCCGAGAAGGAGTCCGGCGTGACGTTGACCACGCCCATCACGGCGCAGCGGTCGAGCCGCGGTAGTCCGGCCGGCAGCGAGAAGGACGGCGAGTTGCTCATGCCCCCATTATCGAACGGGGCCCCCGCCGAGGATTCTCGGCGGGGGCCCCGGACGGTACGAGGTGCCTCAGGCGGCCTCGCCGACCTCGCGGGTCGACGGGACGGGCATCAGGCCCTGACGCTGGCGCTTGCGGCCGAAGCGCGGCATGCCCAGGGTGATGAAGGCCTCCGCCTGCATCGCGGCGAAGCCGATCCGCGGCAGGTCCCGGGTGCTCGGGAAGACCAGGAAGCGCGGCTCCCACTCGGGCTGGAACTTGGCGTTGAACTTGTACAGCGACTCGATCTGGAACCAGCGCGACAGGAACACCAGCAGTCCGCGCCAGGCCCGCAGCACCGGGCCGGCGCCGATCCGCTCGCCGCGGGCCAGCGCCGAGCGGAACATCGCGAAGTTGAGCGACACCCGGCGGATGCCCAGGGCACCCACCTCCTGCAACGCGGCGACGATCAGCAGCTCGTTCAGGCCCGGGTCGGCGGCACGGTCGCGGCGCATCAGCTCCAGCGAGATGCCGTCCGGCCCCCAGGGCACGAAGTGCAGCACGGCCTTCAGGTCGTCGCCGCTCTCCCCCTCCTCCGGGGCCTTGTGGGCGGTGACCACCACGCAGTCGTCGTCCAGCGGGTCACCGAAGCGGCCCAGGGCCATCGAGAAGCCGCGCTCGGTGTCGGTGCCGCGCCAGCGGGCGGCGGCGTCGGCGATCCGGTACTTCTCCTCGGCGGTGAGGTCGGAGACCCGGCGCACCTTGCAGGAGTAGCCGTTGCGCTCGATCCGCTTGACCATCTGGCGCACGTTGCGCATGGCCCGGCCGGAGAGCGAGAAGGCACCGGTGTCGACGATCGCCTCGTCGCCCAGCTCCAGCGCGTCCAGGCCCGCCTCACGGGTCCAGACCTCGCCGCCGACCTCGCTGCAGCCCATCACGGCCGGCACCCAGGCGTGCTCGCGGGCCTCGGCCATGAACACCTTGATCGCGCCCGGCCAGGCCTCGACGTCGCCGACCGGGTCACCGGAGGCGAGCATCACGCCGGAGACCACCCGGTAGGAGATGGCGGCCTTGCCGGTGGGCGAGAACAGCACGCTCTTGTCGCGGCGCAGCGCGAAGTAGCCGAGCGAGTCGCGCTCGCCGTGCCGCTTGAGCAGCTCGCGGACCTTCTCCTCGTCCTCGGCGGTGAGCTCCGGCTTCGGCTTGCCCGGGCGCAGCGCCAGGTAGGCGGTGGTGAAGGCGGTCAGCAGGCCGAGGCCGCCGAGCAGGTAGGCGACCAGGTCGGACATCCGCTCGTTGGTGTAGCGGACGGGGCCCTCGAAGCCGAACAGCCCGTACCCGACGTGCTGCAGCCGCTCGGACAGCCCGGGGTGGCCGAGCTCGTACCGGGTGCGGGTGCTCACGATCAGCAGACCGAGCAGCACGCTGAAGGTACCCATCACGACCAGGTTGACCACCGCGCCCCAGCGGGTGCGCGGGTCGGCCTTGGCGTAGAACTCGCGCTGGTGCACCAGCATCACGGCGAGCACCACCAGCGAGACGACCGCGGGGCCGATCTGGTGCCAGCGCACGATGTGCAGCGCGGCGCTGAGCGGCAGCAGCACGCAGACCGCGCGCCAGGCCCGCCGCTTGCGCCGGCGAAGAGCGTGCGCCAGCGGCACCAGCAGGATGCCGACCATCAGCGTGCCCACCGCGGCCAGGCTGGTGGTGCCGCCCGGCAGCTGCCCGGCGAAGGTGTGCATCTTGGTGTGCCGGAGCTTGGGGAACACCGCGCTCGCGATGTCCACCAGCCCGATCAGCAGACAGGCGTAGCCGACCGCGCCGGGGAGCCAGGCCCTCGGGACGGTGGCCGCCTGGTTGCGCAGCGTCTGCAGACCGCGCCGACGGCGCGGCGGCTGCTCGGGGCTCGGCTCAACGGACACGGGAACGCTCATGGAAGCTCAGCGTAGAGGCTGCGGGGCGGTGTCCGTTCACTCCGGGGGAGCACGTGTGATGGACCTTCATGCCTATTCCTTCATCAGGCAATGCGCATACCAAGGATCCGGAAACGGACGGTAATCCGGTGCCGTGGGCGCGCTGCGGGTTGAGCCGGGGTGGAAGCCGTGGGCCCGCCGCCGCGTGGCGGCACAGGGCCCTCCGGCACGTGGTACGTACGGTGGACGCCGCATTCTAGGGCGCCGGTTGCCCCGGACCTCCCCCCACCCTCCCGACGCCGCCGGGGTGCCCGGACAGCCTAGCTGCGGTGGCCCGGTCTGACGCCCCGCCAGACGATGAAGCCTGCATCGACAGCGTCCCACCGGAAGGCCGACCGCATGGAACTGACCAGCGACGTGCTGGTGAACTCGCTGCTCGCCCTGGGAGCGGCGGCCCTGGTCACCACCTTGTGGATCTGGCCCCGGCTGGCCCGGCAGCGCCCGCTGCCGGTACTCGGCCGGATCGGCCTGCTGACAGTCGTTCAAGTCTCGATCCTCGCGGTGCTGGCGCTGTCGGTGAACAACTCCTTCGGGTTCTACACCTCCTGGGACGACCTGCTCAACCCCGGCGGCGCCAAGCTCGCGCTGGCCGGCAACGAGAACCACAACGGCACCCCGGTCTCCGAGCAGCTGGTCCAGCCGACCAACGAGGGCGGCCTG
Source organism: Kitasatospora sp. NPDC127060 (assembly GCF_042724935.1). Classification (NCBI taxonomy): domain Bacteria; kingdom Bacillati; phylum Actinomycetota; class Actinomycetes; order Kitasatosporales; family Streptomycetaceae; genus Kitasatospora; species Kitasatospora sp. NPDC127060. The sequence goes on along the minus strand of NZ_JBHXEG010000059.1, from coordinate 52,183 downwards.
GAGGGGGTCTCCAACCTGCCCAAGGGCACGCCGGAGGAGGTCGGCAAGGTCGAGTCGGTCCGGGTCAACGGCAAGGACACCGGCTTCTCCGACCAGATGTTCGTCTACCTGCCGCCCGAGTACTTCGACCCGAAGTTCGCCCTGGTCCGCTTCCCGGCCGTGGTGGCCCTCGCCGGGTTCCCGGGCACCACCCTGAACCTGATGAAGGAGCTGCCGCTGCTGCAGACCGCGATCGAGCTGCAGCGCTCCGGCAAGATGCCGCCGACCGTCCTGGTGATGGCCCGCCCGGCGGTCACCCCGTCCCGGGACACCGAGTGCGTGGACGTTCCCGGCGGGCCGCGCACCGAGACCTGGTTCGTCAAGGACCTGCCCGAGGCGCTGCACAGCGCCTACCGGCTCGGCCGCTCGGCCGGCTCCTGGGGCGTGTTCGGCTACTCCACCGGCGGCAGCTGCGCGATGCGCCTGTCGATGCGCTTCCCGAACGTCTACGGCAACGCGGTCGGCCTGCACGGCGACTTCTCGGTGCGCCAGGACCAGTACACCGGCGGCGACCTCTTCAACGGTGACAAGGCGCTGGCCCAGCAGCACGACCTCGGCTGGCGGCTGCAGAACCTCCCGGCCCCGCGGCTCAACCTGCTGGTGGTCTCCACCCGCAAGGAGGGGGACTACCCGCAGACCGTCCAGTTCGTCGACCAGGCCACCCAGGTCGCGGCCGCCAACCCGCAGTTCAAGGTGGAGTCGCTGTACCTGGACGACGGCGGGCACAACTTCGACAGCTGGACCAGGGAGCTGCCCGCCTCGCTCGAATGGCTGGGCTCCCACCTCGGTTAGCGCGGACGAGTGACTACCCGCCGGTCGGCCCGCCCGGCCGGCGACTCGGGGGGACGTATCGCGACCGCCCGTCCGACCCCGGGCGGGCGGTCGCCCCGGATCCGCGCAGGAGGCGCCGTGCTGAGTACCAGATCGCTGTTCGACGAGATCTACCGGAACGACCAGGCGTACCAGCTGTTCTGCAGCATCGCGGCCGACGGGGAGGACCAGGGCGGCTGGGAGAACGAGCGGATCACCGCCCTCACCCGGGATCCGGTGCTCGCCCCGAAGATCGCCCGGCACGGCGCGGACGAGCGCAAGCACGGCCGGATCTTCAACCAGCTGCTGCACAAGCGCGGCCTGTCCAAGGTGCCCGTCCCGGACGACGCCGACTACTGCATGCTGCTGGAGCGCCTGGGCGTCGGCCTCTCCCACGAACGGCTGAACAGCGACGCCCCGCTGACCGACCGCGAGATCATCACCTACCTCGCGCACAGCCGGGTCACCGAGCAGCGCGCGGCCGAGCAGATGCGCCAGCTGGTCCGGGTGTACGAGGACAACCCCGAGCTGGGCCGGGCGATGCGGATGATCTCCGCCGACGAGGACAACCACCTCGCGTACTGCCACGAGGAGCTGCTGCGGCTGAGCGCCGAGGGCCACGGCCCGTACATCCGGCACGTCCTGGAGACCAGTGCCCGCGGCGAGATCCGCACCCACCGGGACGTCGGGCTGGCCGTCACCGCCCGGATGGCCCGGATCCTGCGCTGGTCGCGCTGGCGGCTGACCGTCGTCACCCTCGGGGTGCACGCGCTCTACCTGTACGACCGGGCCTTCGGCTGGCGCCGGATGGTCACGCTGCGGATGCCGGAGCGCCGCAACGCACTGGGCACCCCGGCTCCGCCGCATGCGGAGCCCGAGGTGCCCTGAGTCGTCGCCGGACCGCGGTCCGGTCCCGCCCTATCGACCGATGATGAGGCTCATCGCCTCGGCCCGGGTGGCCGGGTCGCGCAGCTGGCCGCGGACGCAGGAGGTGATGGTCTTGGCCCCGGGCTTGCGGATGCCGCGCATCGACATGCACATGTGCTCGCACTCGACCACGACGATCGCCCCGCGCGGTTCCAGGATCCGCATCAGCGCGTCGGCCACCTGGCTGGTCAGCCGTTCCTGCACCTGGGGGCGGCGGGCGTAGACGTCGACCAGCCGGGCGAGCTTGGACAGCCCGGTGATCTTGCCGCTGGTGGACGGGATGTACCCGACGTGCGCCACGCCGCGGAACGGCACCAGGTGGTGCTCGCAGACCGAGGTCAGCTCGATGTCCTTGACCAGCACCATCTCGTCGTGGCCGAGGTCGAAGGTGGTGGTCAGGACCTCCTCGGGCTCCTGCCACAGGCCCGCGAATATCTCCTTGTAGGCCCGCGCGACCCGGGCCGGCGTCTCCAACAGGCCCTCGCGGTCCGGGTCCTCCCCGACGGCGAGGAGCAGCTCGCGGATGGCGTTCTCGGCCCGCTTCTGGTCGAAGGCACCGACGGCGGGCGGACCGTCGAGCGTCACCGGGTCGATCATGCGGGCCTCGCTTACTCGTGGGAAGACTCTGGCTGAACAGCACGGATGCCGCGCCTCCAGGGTACAAACCCTGGTGACGCGGCATCCATTCCCTACGGTGGCCGAAATCAGCTCTCGGTCGGCGGCTCGGTGGCCGGCAGCGGCGGGAGCTTCACGATGTCGACCGGCGCGGTGTCCGAGGCGGCGGCGCCGTTGGTGAGCGCCAGCTCCTTCGGCGACTGCACCGGCGGCCGGGTGGACGGCGTGCGGCGGGCGGAGCCCGTCCAGGCCGGCCGGGCCGGGCGCTTGACGATCGGGGCGAAGATCTCGGCGATCTGCTCCTTGTTCAGGGTCTCCTTCTCCAGGAGTTCCAGAACCAGGTTGTCGAGCACGTCACGGTTCTCGACCAGGATCTCCCAGGCCTCGTTGTGCGCGCTCTCGATGAGCTTCTTGACCTCTTCGTCGACCAGCCCGGCGACCTCTTCCGAGTAGTCGCGCTGGTGGCCCATCTCGCGGCCCAGGAAGGGCTCCGAGTTGTCGTTGCCGAACTTGATCGCACCCAGGCGCTCGGTCATGCCGTACTGGGTGACCATGGCCCGCGCCGTGGCGGTGGCCTTCTCGATGTCGTTCGAGGCACCGGTGGTCGGGTCGTGGAAGACCAGCTCCTCCGCCGCACGCCCGCCCAGCATGTAAGCCAGCTGGTCGAGCATCTCGTTGCGGGTGGTGGAGTACTTGTCCTCCTCCGGCAGCACCATGGTGTAGCCGAGGGCCCGACCGCGGGACAGGATGGTGATCTTGTGCACCGGGTCGCTGTACTGGCAGGCCGCCGCGACCAGGGCGTGACCGCCCTCGTGGTACGCGGTGATCTTCTTCTCCTTGTCGGACATGATCCGCGTGCGCTTCTGCGGACCGGCCACGACGCGGTCGATCGCCTCGTCCAGGATGCCGTTGTCGATCAGCTTCTTGTCCGAGCGGGCGGTCAGCAGCGCGGCCTCGTTGAGGACGTTCGACAGGTCCGCGCCGGTGAAGCCGGGGGTGCGCTTGGCGACGGCCGACATGTCGACGTCGGGCGCGATCGGCTTGCCCTTCTGGTGCACCTTGAGGATGTCCAGACGGCCCTGGAGGTCGGGGCGCTCCACCGCGATCTGGCGGTCGAAGCGGCCCGGGCGCAGCAGCGCCGGGTCCAGGATGTCGGGGCGGTTGGTCGCCGCGATCAGGATCACGCCGCCCTTGACGTCGAAGCCGTCCATCTCGACCAGCAGCTGGTTGAGGGTCTGCTCGCGCTCGTCGTGGCCACCGCCGAGGCCCGCACCGCGGTGCCGGCCGACGGCGTCGATCTCGTCGACGAAGATGATCGCCGGGGCGTTCGCCTTGGCCTGCTCGAACAGGTCGCGGACGCGGCTGGCGCCGACGCCGACGAACATCTCGACGAAGTCGGAACCGGAGATCGAGTAGAACGGCACCCCGGCCTCGCCCGCGACGGCACGCGCCAGCAGGGTCTTGCCGGTACCGGGCGGGCCGTAGAGCAGCACACCCTTGGGGATCTTGGCGCCGACCGCCTGGAACTTGGCCGGCTCCTGCAGGAACTCCTTGATCTCGTGGAGCTCCTCGACCGCCTCGTCCGCGCCGGCGACGTCGGCGAAGGTGGTCTTCGGGGTGTCCTTGGTCAGCAGCTTGGCCTTGGACTTGCCGAACTGCATGACCCTGGAGCCGCCGCCCTGCATCTGGTTCATCAGGAACAGGAAGACCAGGACGATGATCACGATCGGCAGCATCGACAGCAGCAGGCTGACGAAGGTGCTCTGCTTCTCCGGGCTGACGGTGTAGCCCTCGGTGAGCGAACTGCTCTTGTCGTTCATCTGCGACTGCAGCTTGTCGGCGATCGCGACGCCCTGGTCACCGATGTACGAGGCCTGGAACTTGGTGCCGGAAGGGGCCTTGCCCGTACCGGCCGGGGACAGCGTAGCGCCGTCCTTCAACTGGATCTTGATCGTGTTCGAGTCACCGGTGGTGATCTGCGCCGACTTGACGTTGTGCGCGTCGATCGCCGCGACAACTTGACCGGTGTCGACCGTCTTGTAGCCGTTCGAGTCCGAAACGACCTGCATCAGTACGATGACGGCGAGGACGGCCAGCACGATCCACATGATCGGCGCACGGAAGTATCGCTTGACGTCCATCCATGCGGGGCGTTGCCGCCCCGTCCCTCCTGCCACTCAGCGGCGCCGGCCGGCTGTGGGCCGCGGCGCATCCGGTCGATGCTCATGTGAAGAGCGGTTTATTGGACCGTACCGCAGTCGGACCCGCCCATGGCGGGAGCACGGCGACACGGCTGTCGTTCTTTGTCCCCCCGGGTCCAACGGGCGGGAACGGCCTACTGTTCCCACCCGTAGCCCGAACGGGCCCTCAGCCGCCGTAGACGTGCGGAGCGAGGGTGCCGATGAAGGGCAGGTTACGCAGCTTCTCCGCGTAGTCCAGGCCGTAGCCGACCACGAACTCGTTGGGGATGTCGAACCCGACGTACTTCACGTCGATCTCGACCTTGGCCGCGTCCGGCTTGCGGAGCAGGGTGCAGACCTCGAGCGAGGCCGGGCCGCGCGAGCCCAGGTTGCCCAGCAGCCAGGACAGCGTCAGGCCGGAGTCGATGATGTCCTCGACGATCAGGACGTCCCGGCCGGCGATGTCGGTGTCCAGGTCCTTCAGGATCCGCACGACGCCGGAGGACTTGGTACCCATGCCGTACGAGGAGACGGCCATCCAGTCCATGGTGACCTGCGAGTGCAGGGCCCGGGCGAGATCGGCCATGACCATCACGGCCCCCTTGAGGACGCCGACGATCAGCAGGTCCTTGCCTGCGTAGTCCCGGTCGATACGCTCGGCCAGCTCCTGGAGCTTGGCGTCGATCTCGTCCTTGCTGATGAGCACCTTCGCGAGGTCAGCGCCCATGTCGTTCTGGTCCACCGGGGATACGTCCTCAAACGTTCGGGGTCTGTGTGGCCGGCGGCCGGCTCCCCCGGGACATGCCTCGCCCTCAGTCGCCCTGCCGCCGAAAGACCAGCGTGCCACACCTGCGGGTGGCCTCGACGCCCCCGGGTAGGTGCAGCGGCCCCTGGCCCCGCCATCCGGTGACCAGCAGGTCCACCGTCTCCAGGTGCCGGGCGAAGAGGTCCCCGGCCGGACAGCCCGCGCGGAGCGCGGCCCGGCGCAGCACCCGGCGCCGCACCGCGGACGGCAGTTCGGCCAGTTTCACGGCGTCCAGGGCACCCTCGCCCGTACGGAGGTCGCGTTCGGCCAAGGAAGCCCACTGGTCGAGGGCGTCGGCGTCGTCGCGGAACAGCCGGGCGGTCCGGGCCAGCGCCTCCACCACGCCACCGCCGAGGTGCTTCTCCAGCACCGGCAGCACCTCGTGGCGGACCCGGGAGCGGGTGTAGGCGGGATCACAGTTGTGCGGGTCGTCCCAGACCGGGATCGCCTGGGCGGAGCAGGCCTGCCGGGTGGCCGCCCGGTCCAGCTCCAGCAGCGGGCGGCGGTAGCGGCCCTTCTGGGCGGGCATCCCGGCCAGCGAGCGGGAGCCGGAGCCGCGGGCCAGACCCAGCAGCACCGTCTCGGCCTGGTCGTCCCGGGTGTGGCCGAGCAGCACCGCGATCGCGCCGTGGCGCTCGGCGGCCTCGTCCAGGGCGGCGTAGCGGGCGTCCCGGGCGGCGGCCTCCGGGCCGCCGGAGCGGCCGACCAGCACCGGGACCGCCTCGACCGGGTCCAGGCCCAGCGAGCGCAGGCGCTCGGCGACCTGGGCGGCCCGGTCGGCGGAGCCGGCCTGGAGGCCGTGGTCGACGGTGACGGCACCGACCCTCAGGCCGATCTTGGGGGCCTCGAAGGCGGTGGCGATGGCCAGCGCCATCGAGTCCGCGCCGCCGCTGACGGCGACCAGGACCAGCGGCGAGCCGGGCGCGGCCGGGGTGCGGGGCAGCCCGGAGGGGTGGCGGGCGGCGTTGCCGATCAGGGTGGTGCCGACGGCGGCACCCACCAGCGGCGCCCCGGCCGGGCGCTCGCGGGGCTCGCGCACGGGCGCGGTGAAGGTGGTACCGGCCTCGGCGGCGAGGTCGGTGAGCGTGCGGCGAACGGCCAGGCGTATCGCGGCGACTGCGGGGTGAGGGCCCACGGCGGACGACTCCTCGACGGAGGGGACAGGACTGCGGCGGGCGGCCGGAACCGCGCACCAGCATTGCGCCGCGTTACCGGGCGCTCACAGATGGTGGCAGAAAGTGGGGACCCACTACGCCACCCGCGCCACCGGTACGACCACCGTCCCACGTTCGGGTGAATGGAGAAACGTATCTTCACCCACGCTCTGCACGATTGGACCACTCGTACGAGCGGGTTTGACCGCCGCCGACCGACGGCGGCCCCACTGCGCGCCGGGATTGCCCGATCGGGCTCCCGGGGTCCCTCAGCGGGCGACCCGGGCGACCCAGGCGGCCGGGGCGTGGATCTCGTCCTTGGTCGGCAGGGTGTTCGGGGACGTCCACACCCGGTTGAAGCCCTCCATGCCGACCTGCTCCACCACGGCCCGGACGAACACCGCGCCGTCCTGGTACTGCCGCAGCTTGGCGTCCATGCCGAGCAGCCGGCGCAGCACCAGGTCGAGCCGGTTCGCCCCGCGGTCGCGGCGCTGCTGGAACTTCTCCCGGATCTCCGCGACCGTCGGCACCACCGCCGGGCCGACGCCGTCCATCACCACGTCCGCGTGGCCCTCCAGCAGCGACATCACCGCCGTCAGCCGGCCCAGGATCTCGCGCTGCGCGGGCGACTGGACGATCTCCAGCAGGGTTCCGGCCGGGGCGCCGTCCCGGCCCTCCCGGCCGCCCGTCCCCGGGAGCCCGCCGCCCAGCACGCCCGCCGCGTCGCGCAGCCGGTCCAGCAGCGCGCCCGGGTCCACGTCCGTCTCGGCCAGGAAGGACTGCACCTCGGACTGGATGTGGTCGCGCAGCCAGGGCACCGCGGTGAACTGGGTGCGGTGGGTCTCCTCGTGCAGGCAGACCCAGAGCCGGAAGTCGGACGGGTCGACGTCCAGCTCGCGCTCGACGTGCACGATGTTCGGCGCCACCAGCAGCAGTCGGCCCGGGCCCGGGCTCTCCGGGCCCAGCCGCGGCTTGTCGAACAGCGCCGCCGGACTGTCCGGCGCCTCCAGCGAGGGCTCGGCCGGGGCGAAGGTCTCGTACTGGCCCAGCACCTTCGTCGCCAGGAACGCCAGCAGCGCACCGACCTCGATCCCGGTGGCCTTCTCCCCCACCGCCCCGAAGACGCCCGCCGTCGCGCTGTTCGCCCGCCGCGCCTGGAGCTTCTCCACCAGCGGCTGGACCACGGTGCGGAAGCCCGCCACGTTCGCCCGCACCCAGCCCGGACGGTCCACCACCAGCACCGGCGTCGCGGTGGCCGCGGCCAGGCTGCTCGACCGCATCCCGGTGAACGCCCGCACGTGCTCCTCGGCCTCCAGCGCGTGCCGGCGCAGCTCGGCGACGACCGCCGCCGCCTCCGCCCGGCTCACCTCCGGCCCCGGCCGCACCAACCTGGTCGCGGTTGCGACCGCGAGATTCCAGTCGACCATGTCAGCCCCGCCACTCGCGCTCGTCATGCCCTCACCGTACGTGCTCACCACCACCGACGGCAGCCATCGGATCCCAACACCGACCCACCCTCCTCCCTGCCCTTCCCAGGCCCCCGTGAACCCGCCCGGCGGCTCCCCCGAAGGGCCCGGAAACCCTCGCCGCCCGGCCGGGCGCGGGAGGGGGTCGGGCTCAGTGGCAGCCGCAGGAGGTGAGGCGGGCGGCGATCCGGTCCATGGCGGCACGAGCGGTGTCGGCGGGGGCGGCGGTGCGGGTCATGACGGCGAAGGCGAGCAGGCGGCCGTCGGCGTCGACGGCGGTGCCGGCCAGGGTGTTGACGCCGCTGAGGGTGCCGGTCTTGGCGCGGATCAGGCCGGCCGCGTCGGCGGCGCCGGAGCCGGAGCCGTAGCGCTTGTTGAGGGTGCCGGTGAAGCCCGCGACCGGGAGGCCGGTGAGCACCGGGCGCAGGGTGGGGTGCTGGTCGGAGCCGGCCAGGGCGAGCAGCTTGACCAGCACGGCGGGCGGGATCTCGTTGTCCGGGTGCAGGCCGCTGCCGTCGTGGAGGACCACACCGGTCATCGGCACGCCGAGCTTGGCCAGCTCCTGGGTGACGGCGGTCGCCGCACCCTCGAAGCTGGCCGGCTGGTGACCGGCGAGGGCGACCTGACGGGCGATCGCCTCGGCGAGCTGGTTGTCCGAGGTGGTCAGCAGGCGCTCGACCAGCCGGGCGACGGTGGGCGAGTCGACCTTGCCGAGGACGGGGGCGTCGGTGGCGGCCGGGGCGGCGGCCGGCTTGGCCTTGCCCTCGACGGTGACGCCCTGGGCGGCGAGCATCGTGGCGAAGGCCGTGGCGGCCGCGCCGGCCGGGTCGGCGACCCGAGCCGGGGCGTCCTCCCTGCTCTTCGGGTCGATCCTCGCCTCGTCCACCATCAGCGGGACGACCAGGGCGATGTTCTGGTTGTCCGGGTTCCGGTGCTGCGGGCTGCCGCTGTACAGGGACAGGTCGTAGTCCAGCTTGACCGTGGTGGTGCCGGCCGCCTTGAGGGCGGTGGCGGTCTGCCGGGCGAGGGCCTCCAGCGAGGCGGGGGCGGTGTCGGCGTCGGCGGGCTGGCCGCCGATCTGCACCTGGTCGGCGGGCAGCGCGGTGAGCGTCGGGTCCCCGCCGCCGACCAGGGTCACGGTGCCCGGGTCCGCGCCGCGGACCACCCGGGTGGTGAGCCGGGTGTCGGCGGGGATCAGCGACAGGGCCGCGACCGTGGTGGCCAGCTTGGTGGTGGAGGCGGGGGTGGCCGGGGTGTTCTCCCCGGAGCCGTACAGGAGTCGGCCGTCGGCGGCGTCCGCGACGGCGATCGTCACGGTGCCCAGGCTCTTGTCGCCGAGGGCGGGGGCGAGCGCCTGCTGGAGGCCCTGCGTCGTGGGAACGGCGGCGGCCTCCGGGCCGCTGCCGGCGGTGGCCAGGACGGCGCCCGCCACGGGCGCCGGGCGCGCGGTCGGCGGAGCGCTGTCACCGGGCGTGGTGCTCCCCGACCCGTTCCGGCGGGCGGGCCCGGTGGAGCTCTGGCCCGGACCGGGCCTGGTCTTCCCGTGGTCACCCTTGCGGCCGTCGCGACCCCCCTGGTCGCCCTGGTCGCCCTGGCCGCCCTGGCCGTTGTCGTCCTCGCCCTGCCCCGCGCTGTGCCCGGCGGCACCGGGAGACGGCTGCGCGTACGCACCGCCCGCGCCCAGCACCGTTCCGGCGACCAGCAGGGCCGCTCCGAACAGTCCGGCCGCCCTCCCCCTGCGACGGCGCACCGCCCCCACCCCAGCTCCCACCGACCGGCCCCTTTCCCGAGCACTCACTCCCGTAGGAGACACTTGGATTCTGTCAGTCCCTACCTTGGAGGAACCGTTGGAGTTCGACGTCCTTATCGAAATCCCGAAGGGCTCTCGTAACAAGTACGAGGTCGACCACGAGACCGGTCGGCTGCGGCTCGACCGGATGCTCTTCACCTCGACCCGCTACCCGGCCGACTACGGCTACGTCGAGGGCACGCTCGGCGAGGACGGCGACCCGCTGGACGCCCTGGTCATCCTGGACGAGCCGACCTTCCCGGGCTGCCTCATCAAGTGCCGCGCCATCGGCATGTTCCAGATGACCGACGAGGCCGGCGGCGACGACAAGCTGCTGTGCGTCCCGGCGACGGACCCGCGCTGGGAGCACCTGCGCGACATCCACCACGTGTCGGAGTTCGACCGCCTGGAGATCCAGCACTTCTTCGAGGTCTACAAGGACCTGGAGCCGGGCAAGTCCGTCGAGGGTGCCAACTGGGTCGGCCGCGCCGAGGCCGAGGCCGAGGTCACCGCTTCGATCAAGCGCCTCGCGGAGCAGGGCGGCCACTGAGCCGTCGTTCCGATCTCGTTCGCTCCCCGTTCGATCGGGGGAGTTCGAGGTAGGTCGGGACAGCCTGGGCCGGGGTCCGCGGATTCGTCCGCGGGCCCCGGCCCCTGTCGTGTCCGGGGGCGATGGCCGTACGGTTTTACCGACAGGCTGTCGGCAAGAGTATCGACTTAGGTTAGCCTAACCAAATCTAGGGCCGATCCCGATCCCAGGAGGCCGCATGACCACGCCCGAGCCCACCCCGTTCTCCGCGGTGCTCCGCACCGCCAGCAGCGAGGAGCACGAGGCCGCGGAGCAGTCCTCGTTCATGAGCCGCCTGCTGGGCGGACAGCTCGGGATCGAGGCCTACGCCGACCTCACCGGCCAGCTCTGGCACGTCTACCGGGCCCTGGAGAGCCGGGCCGGGCAGCTCGCGGACCACCCGCTGGCCGGGCCCTTCATCGACCGGGCGCTGCTGCGCACCGCCGCCGTCGAGCGCGACCTGGCGCACCTGCGAGGCCCCGACTGGCGGGACGGACTGGCCCCGCTGCCGGCCACCACCGCCCTGGTCACCCGGATCGAGGAACTGGCCGCCGAGTGGCCGGCCGGGTACCTGGCCCACCACTACACCCGCTACCTGGGCGACCTCTCCGGCGGCCAGATCATCCGCGGCGTGGCCGAGAAGACCTGGGGCTTCGAGCGCAAGGGCGACGGCGTGCGGTTCTACGTCTTCGAGGAGATCGACAACCCGGCCGCCTTCAAGCGGGAGTACCGGGCCAAGCTGGACGCGGCGGGTGCGGCGATGGACGAGGTGGAGCGGCGCCGGGTGGTCGAGGAGTGCAAGCGGGCCTTCGTGCTCAACGGGGCGGTCTTCCACGACCTGGACGCCGGCTATCCGCTGAGCGCCTGAGGCCCCCGCGCCCAGGGAACCGGCCCCGGCGAGCGGGCGGGGGTGGCGCCGGTCCGGGCGCCGGCCCAGCGCGCCCCGCTGCCGCCGGTTCAGTCCTCCAGCCGGAAGCCGACCTTGAGGTACACCTGGTAGTGCTTGACCCGGCCGTCCTCCAGGTGGCCCCGGACCTGCCCGACCTCGAACCAGTCGAGGTTGCGCAGCGTCCGGGACGCCCTTTCCACCCCGTTGCGGATCGCGGCGTCGACGCTCTCGGTCGAGGACCCGACGATCTCGGTCACCCGGTACACGTGGTCGGTCATGGCGGACTCCCTCAGCTGTGCGACGGCCCCCGGTCCACCGTGCACCGCCCCGGGGCCGCCCGCACCCCGACGGCCGCCGCGACCGCTGCCGGGGCGGGCGGCCGGGGCCGGCCGGACACGTCCTAAAACGCCGCCCGGACCAGCCCGACCGGGGCGCCGCCGCCGAGCAGCGGGGCCGCGCCGATCCGCTCCACGGTGTCGTCCGCGCCGGTCACGCCGAGCCGGCGCAGGGCCGCCGCGAGCACCGGGCCGCGGGCCCGCTCCGCGCCGTCGTCGATCTTGAAGCCGAGCGCCCGGCCGTCCGGCAGCGCGACCAGTTGGACGGCCTCGGCGCCCATCTTGGACAGCGCGCCCGGGACGGCCCGCATCAGCCACGTGTCGGCCCGGCGGGTGCCGGCCACGTACTCGGGGTGGGTGCGCATGGCGTCGGCCACCCGGCGCTGCGCGGTGCCCTCGGCGGCCAGCACCAGGCTGCGGTAGCCGCGGGCCAGGCCGGTGAGCGAGACGGCCAGCAGCGGGGCGCCGCAGCCGTCCACCCCGGTGTGCCCGGGGGTCTCGCCGGTGGCCTCCGCCAGGGCCTCGCGGGCCAGCTGCTGGATCGGGTGCACCGGGTCGAGGTAGCCCTCGGTGTCCCAGCCGTTGGCGACGCAGGCGGCCAGCCAGCCGGCGTGCTTGCCGGAGCAGTCCATCAGGATCGGGGCGCGCCGGCCGCCGGCCGCGAGCAGCAGCTCCGCCTCGGTCTCGTCCAGCGGGAGGTCGGCCGGGGTGCGCAGGGCCGACTCGTCGAGGCCGGCCGAGCCGAGGATGGCCCGCACGCCGTCCAGGTGAAACGATTCTGCAGAGTGACTGGAGGCCGCCAGCGCCAGCAGCTCGCCCTCGATCGCCAGCCCGGCCCGCAGGGTGGCCACCGCCTGGAACGGCTTGGCCGTGGAGCGCGGGAAGACCGGCGCGTCGGGGTCACCGAGCGCGAACTCCACCGAGCCGTCGGCGGCGAGCAGGACCAGCGAGCCGTGGTGACGGCCCTCGGTGAAGCCCGAGCGTATGACCTCGGCGAGCACGGGCGGGTTGGCGGACTGGGACATCGGGAGCCTTCCGGGGGCGAGGGTGTGGGCCGGGAGGAAGCCGGAGTCCCACCCGCCCGCGACGCCTCAGCCGGTCAGAGCGGCCTCTCCGAGAGCAGGTCGTCGACCCGTGCTTCCCCATCACGGTACCTGCGGGTGATCTCCGCATTGCAACCGTCGGCCGTCCGCAGCAGCCGCTGGCGCCGGCCGGACACCTCGCGCTCGTGCGCCCGCAGCCGTTCCAGGGCGGCCAGCAGCTCCTCGGCCGGGTGGGCCGCCAGGTCGGCGAGCTGGACGTCGCCCATCAGGGCGTCCGCCTCCAGCTGCGACTCCTGGGTGCGCGGCGGGCCGAGGGTGACGTGCCGGGCCGAGCGCCGCACGGTGGAGGGCGCGTCGGTCAGGATGGCCGGCAGCCGGTCCAGCAGGTCGCCGCCGGGCTCCTCGCCGGCCGCCCGGGCGGGGTGGGCCGGGCCGCCGCCGGGGCGCCGGTCCAGTTCGGCGCGCAGGATGTCCATCCGCCCGTGCAGCAGCCGCCGCAGGTAGGACAGGTCGGCCTCCTGCTCCAGGGTCTCCCGGCGCAGGACCCGCAGCTGGTCCAGGCCCAGCCGCTCCAGGTCGGGCTCGCCGTCCGGGCCGACCGCCCAGGACGGGCCCCCGGGGGCCTGCGCCACCTGCCCGGAGCGACTCCACGCCGCGCTGCTCGCGTCCATCATCCAGCCCACCTGCCGTCGTCCGATCCCGCCCGCTCGCGGCAGCCCGTCCCTGCCGCCGGCCCGGCCCGTCCCCCGACGGGCTCGCGCGTCCCGTCCGTTGGCACGCCCGGGGGCCCCGAAGGGTTCCACTCCCCGGCCGGGACCACCCGCCGGGGCGACCCCGACAGAACGCCTGACCTACCGGCTCGACCGCCCGGCCGAACCCCGGCCCGGTGCGGCGGACCTTCAGGCGCGCCGGGCCCTTCGTACGACCCCCAGCGTGCCACCCCACCCGGCGCGCGCGCACCGCCCGTGCACCCGAACGGCCCCCCTGGCGAACAGGGGTGGCTGATATGACCGGGCCTTTCCGCAGGAAGAGTGGCGCCCGACCCTGCGCAGGCGCGCGCTGCACGGCGTGCGCCACCCTTTCGTGCGCCCCTGATGTGCGCCCCTGGTGCGCACCTCTCCCCGCGGGGCGGTGCGGCGCTCCGGCACAATGGCGGCATGCGAGCAGTGGTGCAGCGAGTGACCGAGGCCCGGGTGACCGTGGCCGGCGAGACCGTCGGCGCGATCGAGGGGCCCGGCCTGTGCGTCCTGGTCGGCGTGACCCACGAGGACACCCCGGCCAAGGCGGCCCAACTGGCCCGCAAGCTCTGGACGCTGCGGATCCTGCCGGCCGACGACCAGGGCGTGGAGCAGAGCTGCTCGGACATCGGCGGCCCGCTGCTGGTGATCAGCCAGTTCACCCTCTACGGCGACACCCGCAAGGGCCGCCGCCCCACCTGGAACGCCGCCGCCTCCGGCCCGGTCGCCGAGCCGCTGGTGGACGAGGTGGTCGCCCAACTGCGCGTGCTCGGCGCCAAGGTGGAGACGGGCAGGTTCGGCGCCGACATGCAGGTGGCGCTGGTGAACGACGGCCCGTTCACCGTCCTGGTCGAGGTCTGAGCCAGAGAACCGCCGAGCTCCCGGGCCACCGGACTACTGCGGGACGATCACGTCCTGGGTGCCCGGCACCGTCCCGGCCAGCAGCACCGCGTCCACCGGGACGTTCCGCTTGACGATCGCCAGCGCGATCGGGCCCAGCTCGTGGTGCCGGGCCGAGGAGGTCACGAAGCCCAGCGACCGCCCGTCCGGGTCGGAGGCCAGCCGCACCTCGGTGCCGTGCGGGGGCAGGGTCTCCTCGGTGCCGTCCAGGTGCAGGAAGACCAGCCGGCGCGGCGGGCGGCCCAGGTTGTGCACCCGGGCGACGGTCTCCTGACCGCGGTAGCAGCCCTTCTGCAGGTGGACGGCGGTGCGCAGCCAGTCCACCTCGTGCGGGATGGTCCGGTGGTCGGTCTCGAAGCCGAGCCGGGGGCGGTGGCCCTCGATCCGCAGCGCCTCGTACGCCCAGACCCCGGCTGCCGGACCGTACCCGGCGGTGAGCTTCTCCAGCTCGGCGCGCGGCACGAACAGGTCGCGCCCGTACGGGAGTTCGCGAACGGCGGCGGCGCCCTCGACGGAGCCGGTGGAGCCGGCCGGCAGGTGCACCACGGCGTACTCGGGGGTCGCGTCGGCGACCTCCACCCGGTAGAAGAACTTCATGCTCTCCAGGTACCCGACCAGCGCGCCCTGGGTGCCGGGCTCGACGTGGGCCCAGGTGGTGGTGCCGTCGTCGACCAGGTAGAGCGCGTGCTCGACGTGTCCGTTCGGGGAGAGCACCAGCGCCTCGGTGGCGTGCTGCGGCTCCAGCCCGCTGACGTGCTGGGTGAGCAGCAGGTGCAGCCAGGCGAGGCGGTCGGCGCCGGTGACGGTGACCACGCCGCGGTGCGAGAGGTCGACGAAGCCGGTGCCCCGGGACAGGTTCCGTTGCTCGCGGAAGATGTCGCCGTAGTGGGCGGCGACACCCTCGTCGGCCCCCTCGGCGGGGACGGCTCCGGGCAGGGCAAGCAGCGGGCTCTTCTCACCGGTCATACCGGCCAGCTTACGACCGGCCGTCGTCCTGCCCGGCGGCGCAGTCGGCGCAGCGCCCGAAGATGGCGAAGTGCTTGAGGTCGGTGTCGAAGCCGTGCTGCTCGCGCAGCCGGTCGATCAGCGGCTGGGCGATCTCGGTCCCGGTCTCGGTGACCTTCTCGCAGTCCCGGCAGACCAGGTGCAGGTGGTGGTGGCGGCCGGCCAGGTGGTAGGTCGGGGCGCCGTGGCCGAGGTGGGCGTGCGAGACCAGGCCCAGCTCCTCCAGCAGCTCCAGGGTCCGGTAGACGGTGGAGATGTTGACGCCGCTGGCGGTCTTGCGGACGTGGCAGAGGATGTCGTCGGGGGTGGCGTGGTCGAGCACGTCCACGGCCTCCAGGACGAGCTGTCGCTGCGGCGTGAGGCGGTAGCCGCGCTCGCGCAGGTCGGCCTTCCAGTCGCCGGAGAGCTGCCAGTCGGTGGTGCCGGTGTCCGCCACGGTTCTGTCCCTGCCAAGGTCGGGGGTCCTGAGGCAAGTGTAGGGACCGGCCGGGGGCCGGTCCCTACCTCGTGCACGGATTGTGCGGGCCTACTCGGAGAAGCCGGTCACTTGAAGAACGCGATGCCGTCGTCCGGGAGGTCGTTGATGTCCTTGATCAGCTGGGCCGGGCTGAGCACCTTCTTCAGCTGCGCGGACATGTACGGGCGCAGCGGCACGTTCGGGGCGGCCTTCTCGCCGACCCAGAGCAGCTCGCCGTTGACGAAGCCGTACAGCCGCTTGCCGCCGGAGTACTCCGGGGAGCCCTCGATGCGGGCCACCGCGTCGGTGGAGACGTCGACCTGCGGCTTGCCGTCGGCCAGCTCGCCGTACCAGATCTCGACCGTGCCGTCGTCGCGGACGGAGGAGATCTCGATCCCCCGGGCGCCGCTGGTGCCGTCGTGGTTGCTGGTGATGCGCCAGAAGGCGTGCTCGTTCTCCAGCGGACGGACCTTCTCACCCTCCTCGTTCAGCACCCAGGTGCGGGAGCGGAACTCCAGGAAGGGGCGGCCGTCGTGCCGGATCACGATCTCCTGGCCGAAGTTGCACTTCTCCGCGCCGGGGCCCGACTCATTGGGCAGGGGGGCGTACACGCCCGCGCCCTCCCAGGTACCGAGGAGGAAGGCGAGCGGGACGACGTCCCTGTGGAGGTCAGAAGGGATCTCGATCATGTTCCTGGTCGCTGTCGTGGTCGGTGCGGTCTGCCTCAACCGTACGGCAGGGTCAGCGCTGGCCCTGGTACAGCTTCATCACCGAGAAGATGGCGAACCAGGTGATCAGCACGGCCATCAGGGCCAGCAGACCGTCGAAGAAGATTTCCAGACCGGACACGGGGGGCTCCCAGGCGGCGACAGTGTGGTGGATTTTGCTCGCGCTCACTCTATCCGGCGGGCTACGGCCGGTCGCGGTGAGCCCCACCACGTCGGGTTTCGCGTCCCACCGCGTCGGGTTCCGCGCCCCGCCGCGCCGGTTGCCGGGCCGGCCGGCCGGGGCCGCGTCCGGACGCCGTCCAAGGTTTGCCCAAGGGATTCCGCGATGACGGCGGACGGGGCCCGCGCGGCCTCTAAGGTGGCGCCATGTCGAAGAAGCTCGTCATCAAGGTGACCGCCGGGGCGGATGCGCCCGAGCGGTGCTCACAGGCCTTCACGGTGGCGGCCGTGGCCGTCGCCAGCGGGATCGACGTCTCGCTCTGGCTGACCGGGGAGTCGTCCTGGTTCGCCGTGCCGGGGCGGGCGGCGGAGTTCGAGCTGCCGCACGCCGCGCCGCTGCCGGACCTCCTGGAGTCCGTCCTGGCGGCCGGCTCGGTGACCCTGTGCACCCAGTGCGCGGCCCGGCGCGGGATCGAGCAGAAGGACACCGTCGAGGGCGTCCGGATCGCGGGCGCGCAGGTCTTCCTCAGCGAGATCATGGCGGACGGCGTCCAGGCGCTCGTCTACTGACCGCTACGACCGGTCCTCGTGGTCGGGGCGGTCCCGGTCGTGGCCGGGGTCGTCCCACTTCGGGTCGTCCCAGCGCGGGTCGTTCCACCAGTCGTCGTCCGGGTCCCGCTTGTTGGCGAACACCGCGGCGAGCGGCGGGATGACCATCGCGACCACGCAGAGGCCGACCGCCGCGCCCACCGAGAAGAACCGCACCACGCCCCAGGCCAGGACGAACAGGCCCAGGCACACGCCCATCATGGCGTAGTAGTAGCGCCGCCGGCGCCTCGTCTGCACGTCTTCCACGGTACGACCGAGGGCCCCTGCACGGCAGGGGCCCCGGTGTGGTCGTCCGAACCGGTCAGACCGCGATCGCGACCTCGACGGCGGTGCCCTGGGAGGCCACCACCTGACGGTCCACGGTCTGGCCCGGGACCAGCGCGCGCAGGGTCCACTTGCCCGGGCGGGCGAAGAACCGGAACTGGCCGGTCGCCGAGGTGGGCACCTCGGCCGTGAACTCGCCGCCCTCGTCGAGCAACCGGACGTAGCCGTTGACCGGCTCACCGTCGCGGGTCACCGAACCCTGGATGATCGTCTCGTTCGCCACGTCAACTCCTGCCAGGTCCGGGCCGCCGGCCTTCGCACCGCACATGTCTGTCTCCTTCTGACTTACGGGTCGAGCCGGGGGCTCAGTTGTTGCCGAGCTCGATCGGCACGCCGACGAGGCTGCCGTACTCGGTCCAGGAACCGTCGTAGTTCTTGACGTTCTGCTGGTCCAGCAGCTCGTGCAGCACGAACCAGGTGAGCGCGGAGCGCTCGCCGATGCGGCAGTAGGCGATGGTGTCCTTCGCCAGGTCGATGCCCTCGGCCTCGTACAGGGCCTTGAGCTCCTCGTCGCTCTTGAAGGTGCCGTCGTCGTTGGCGTTCTTGGCCCACGGGATGTTGCGGGCGCTCGGCACGTGGCCGGGGCGCTGCGACTGCTCCTGCGGGAGGTGCGCCGGGGCGAGCAGCTTGCCGGAGAACTCGTCGGGCGAGCGGACGTCGACCAGGTTGAGGGTGCCGATGGCGGCGATCACGTCGTCGCGGAAGGCGCGGATCGAGGAGTCGGCGGCCTGCGCCTTGTACTCGGTCGCGGCGCGGGCCGGCACCTCGGAGACCAGGTCGCGGGAGTCCAGCTCCCACTTCTTGCGGCCGCCGTCCAGCAGGCGGACGTCGCCGTGGCCGTACAGCTTGAAGTACCAGTAGGCGTACGAGGCGAACCAGTTGTTGTTGCCGCCGTACAGGACGACGGTGTCGTCGTTGGCGATGCCCTTGGCGCTGAGCAGCGCCTCGAAGCCGGCCTGGTCGATGAAGTCGCGGCGGACCGGGTCCTGGAGGTCCTTCTTCCAGTCGATCCGGACGGCGTTGCGGATGTGGTTCTTGTCGTACGCGGAGGTGTCCTCGTCGACCTCGACGATGACGACCTTCGGGTCGTCCAGGCGGGCCTGGACCCAGTCGGCGTCGACCAGGACGTCACTGCGGCTCATGGTGGTGTTCTCCATCCGGGGGCGGTTGGCGGAAGGTGCTGCTCAACAGGTGCTGCAGGGGTGCCCGAAACGGGTGCGGTCCGAATACCCGTCCGAATGATGGGACGGAGGAGCGAAGCCGGGACGACCGGGCGGGGACTGCGGCGTACGGCGGCGACCAGCGGCCGCAAGGGCTCCACGAGGTCACCGGGGAATCGGCGGCGGGCGTCAACTGCCCTGCCAGGATGCCGACTTAGCGCATTCGACACAGACAGGCGGCCACGCGGCACAGGTCGACCGCCCGCCGCTTCGTGAGATCCGTCTGTCGCTTCATGCCGACGATGCTAGGGACACCGGGGGTCGCCTGTCATCAGCGTATCGAATGGCGAGATCAAAACGATCGAATGTTGGGATTCGCCCCCGCGCCGCCCGACCGGCGCCCAGCCGGGCCCGTGCCGGGCACCCCGCCGCGGCGCACAACGGGCGGAAACGACGCCGCTCCGCGGTCCGCGCTGGACAGCGCGTCTCGCGGAGCGGAACGGGGCGCACCCGGGCCGGGCTCAGCCCAGCAGCTTCACGCCCTTGCCCTCGAAGGACAGCTGGAGTCCCTCCGGCAGCGGCGTCACGCCGTCCTTCGCCGCCAGCTTCAGCCCGGCCGGCATCGAGTCCAGGGTGACGCTGGCCGGCTCGACCTTCCGGTTGGAGAGCCCGGCGAACATCTCGGCCAGCGAGCTCAGCCGGAGGCCGTCCACCGTGATGGTGTTGCCGTCGTTGTGCACGGTGGCCTCGCCGACCGAGACCGGCCCCAGCGAGGCCTTGACCTTGCCCGGCCCGCCGTACGACAGGCTCAGCCGGGAGTTGCCGCCGACCGGCAGCGAGGCGCCGCCCAGCAGTTGGGAGGCCGGGGGCAGCAGCTTGGCGAGGTCCTGGTAGGTGATCACGCCGCTGCCGGTGCCGGTGTCCACCGTGGCGCTGTTCAGGTTGTCGCTCACCTCGACCCCGGAGAGCTTGGCCTTGAAGGAGTGCAGCGCCACCTGCTGGCCGTTGTTCCGCACGGTCAGGCCGTCCGAGGAGATCCGGACGTCGTCGAGCTTCTTCGACACCACCTGGGTGAGGAACGGGAAGCCCTCGATCGTGACGTCCGGCCGCTTGCTCATCTGGCCGCTCTTCACCAACTGGTCGGCGGCCTCGTCCTCGGCCACTCCGACCGCGATCCGGTCCGCGCCCAGCAGCAGCCCGGAGAGCACCGCCACGCCGATCGTCGCCTTCAGCCATCCGCGCATCGTGTCCCCCGTCGTCACCGGTCGCCGTCGTCGCCCGCCGCGGTCCGCCGCCGTCCCGTCCCTGGACCGCCCCGGACGCGGCCCCTACCGCACGACCGTACGACGTCCCGCCCCGGAAGGTGGTTCCGGGGCGGGACGCGGTCGCGGCGGACGGGCTCAGCCGGCCAGCGGGCCGGTGGCCATCCAGATCAGCGGCGCGGCCACCGCCAGCGGCAGCGCCACGCCCGCCGTCATGTGCACGAAGCGGGACGGGAAGTCGTACGCCGCGACCCGGCGCCCGACCAACGCACCCAGCCCGGCCAGCGCACCCAGCGCCACCGGCGCGCCCACCAGGAAGCCCAGCAGCACCGCCGCGACCAGGCCCAGCACCGGGCCCAGCTGCTTCGGCCCGGGCAGCGGCGCCGCCGCCAGCACGGTGGCCAGCGCCACCGCGCCCACCCCGGCCGGCACCCAGTCGGCCAGCAGCAGCGCGGTGCACAGCGCCGTCACCACGGTGGCCGAACCCAGCACGGTCAGCGCGTAGAACCGCTCCTTCGGGTCCGACGGCCGGAACGTCTGCAGCACCAGCACCAGCAGGAAGAACCCGCCCAGCGTGCCCACCACGGCCGCCACGCCGCCGTCCGAGTCCGCCAGCAGCACCGCCGCATCGGCCACGAAGCCGGACAGCGCCGCCAGCAGGATGCCCTGCCGAGCCGGCCACATGCCGTTCAGCCGGAACCAGCCGGCCGCCGTCAGCAGCTGCAGCAGCGCCACCACCAGGGCCAGCGCCACCTGCCCCAGCGCCGCACCGCCGGCCAGCAGCGCGGCCGCGCCGGCCGTGATCAGGGCGGGCTGGAGGCCCGGGTCGATGATCGGCGAACCGGTCCGGCCCTGCGGGCCCCCGGCCCCCGGGGCGGCCGGCACCGGCCGCCCCGGGGGGGCGCCGTACGGCGGGGCGGCAGGGGCGTCCGGGCGCTTGAGCGTCATGGTCGGCGAGTCGAAACCGAGCCCGGCGGCGGGCGGCATCCCGGCGGCGGGCGGCCCGGCGGGCGCGGGGTGGCCGACGGGCGCGGCCTGCCGCGGGGCCTGCTGCGGCACCGGGGCCGCGTGCCGTGCCCGGGACGGCTGCTGCGGCTGCGGCGGCATCACCGGCTGCGGCATCGGCTGATGCCGCATCGGGGGCTGCTGCACCGGCTGCTGCTGCTGCGGCGGCCGGCCGGAGTACTGCGGCGGGGCGACCGGCATCGCACCGGCGACCCGCACCGGCGGCAGCAGGGTGGTCGCCGCCGCGTCGTCCAGCGGCGGGACGGGCGGCAGCAGCGTCGTCGCCGCGTCGTCCAGCGGGGGCACCGGCGGCAGCAGCGTGGTCGCGGCCGGGTCGTCCAGCGGCGGGACGGGCGGCAGCACCGTGGTCGCCGCGTCGTCGTCCACCGGATAGCCGTACGGGTGCTGCGCGTACTGCGGCGGGTACGGCGCCTGCTGCTGCGGATGCGGATGCCGGGGCTGCTGCGGCCAGTCGCCGTAGCCGCCGCCGTCGTTCGGGTAGTTCATGTCCGTCACGCCGCTCAGCCTCCCGCGAACGGCGGGAGGACCTCGACCGTCCCGCCCTCGGTCAGGGCCACGGTCGCGTGGTCCCGGCCGCCCACCTGCGCCCCGTCGACCAGGTACGAGCAGTGCCCGAGCAGCCCGACGAACTTCGGCCGGTCGGCGTGCCGCTCCTTGGCCGCCGCCAGCGCCTCCGCCAGGGTCGCCGCCTCGTACGGCTCCTCGGCCAGCCCGGCCTCGGACTTCGCCGCCGCCCAGTAGCGGATCGTCCCGCGCACCCGGGCGCCGCTGGCGGGCTCGGTGGTCGCGCCCATCGGGCCACCCCTTCCGTTCGTCCTCGCCCGGCCCCGGTGACCCGGTCCGGCTCGCCACCGCAGCGCCGTCCGACCACCCGAACGATGGACCCCGACAGCGCCGCCGATGTGGGTCCCATGATGGCCTGTCCGCCGGTCCCGGCGGCAATCGCCCCGGCCGGGCGGGCCCGCGGCGGCGCTCGAAGCTGTGTCCAGACTCACCCGGCGTGCGCCCGCATTGGGCGAACCGCCGGATTCGCGCACTCCCGGCGCGGAAGGCGGTCGGCTATCCTCATGGACCAAGAGGGATCCGGGCAGAGTCGCCCCCGGGTCCTTTTGTGCTTTCAGGACGCCAGTACGGACGTTCGTGCGATTCGCCGGCCCACCCCCGGCGTGCCGCAGGGACCGCCCCGCCTCTCGCGGCACAAGGACGTGCCGGGTCGGCGGGGTGACGCCACCCGGCGCCGGGCCGCCACCCGGAACCGGACCAGACCGGAGGGTTCGCGGGATGAGCAGGGCAGGAACGGTGCACCAGGGGTTGCGGGACCCCCGGCCCGTCGAGCGCTCCCCCGACCCCGCCCGGGCGTCCTTCCCCCTCCCCTCAGCACTTGCGCCCTCCGGCTGCGGCGGCAACCGTGGCGCTACCGCGACGACCCGGAAAGGGGACCACCGGGTATGAGTTCACTCCTCCTCCTCACCAACGCACTGCAGCCGTCCGCCGAAGTGCTGCCGGCCCTCGGCCTGCTGCTGCACAACGTCCGGGTGGCCCCCGCCGAGGGAGCGGCCCTGGTGGACACCCCCAGCGCGGACGTCATCCTGGTCGACGGGCGGCGCGACCTGCCGCAGATCCGCAGCCTGTGCCAGCTGCTGCGCTCCACCGGCATCGGCTGCCCGCTGATCCTGGTGGTCACCGAGGGCGGCCTGGCCGCCGTGACCGCCGAGTGGGGCATCGACGACGTCCTGCTGGACACCGCCGGCCCGGCCGAGGTCGAGGCCCGGCTTCGGCTGGCGCTCGGCCGCCTCCAGGTCGTCACCGACGACAGCCCGATGGAGATCCGCAACGGCGACCTCTCGGTCGACGAGGCCACCTACTCCGCCAAGCTCAAGGGCCGGGCACTCGACCTCACCTTCAAGGAGTTCGAGCTGCTCAAGTACCTCGCCCAGCACCCCGGCCGGGTCTTCACCCGGGCCCAGCTGCTGCAGGAGGTCTGGGGCTACGACTACTTCGGCGGCACCCGCACGGTGGACGTGCACGTCCGCCGGCTGCGCGCCAAGCTCGGCGTCGAGAACGAGCAGCTGATCGGCACCGTGCGCAACGTCGGCTACCGCTTCGTCGTCCCGGAGAAGGCCGAGAAGAGCGAGCGCCCGGAGCTCGCCCAGCGCCCCTCGGCCCCGCTGGAGGCCTGACCTCCCCGCCGGACGAGCCGGGCGGGCCGTCCCCCGCCCGGCTCGTCCGGATTGCTCCCGGTGCGCCCCCGGAGCGGCCCCAGGTCCCACTGCCGCCCCGGGGACCACACGCGTAGACTCGCCCCGTGGCCAAGGTGACGCGCGACGATGTAGCCCGACTGGCTGGGACCTCGACCGCGGTCGTCAGCTACGTGATCAACAACGGTCCGCGCCCGGTCGCGCCCGCGACCCGGGAGAAGGTCCTCGCGGCGATCGAGCAGCTCGGCTACCGGCCGAACAGCGTCGCCCAGGCGATGGCCTCCCGGCGGACCAACCTGATCGGCATGGTCGTCCCGGACGCCCGCCAGCCCTTCTTCGCCGAGATGGCGCACGCCGTCGAACGGGCCGCCTCCGAGCGCGGCAAGCTCGTGCTGATCGGGAACTCCGACTACGTCGACGACCGCGAGGTCCACTACGTCCGTGCCTTCCTCGGCATGCGGGTCTCCGGCCTGATCCTGGTCAGCCAGGGCCCCTCGCAGCGCGCCGCCGAGGAGTTCGCCGCGATGGAGGGGGCGAAGGTCGTCCTGCTGCACCGCCGTCCCGAGGCGATCGACGACGTCGCGGTGGTCACCGACGACGTCGGCGGCGCCGAGGCCGTCGTCCGCCACCTGCTGGAGGAGCACGGACACCCGTACGTGGCCTGCTTCGGCGGCCCGGTGGAGTCCCCCGCGCCCGGCGACCCGGTCATCGACCACGTCGAGGGCTGGCAGCGCGCCATGGACGCCCACGGCATCCCCACCGCACCGCACCTGATCGACGCGCCCTTCCACCGCTACGGCGCCTACGAGGTCGCGCTCGAAGTGCTGCGCTCCCCCGACCGGCCGCGGGCGGTCTTCTGCTCCACCGACGACCAGGCCATCGGCGTGCTGCGGGCCGCCCGCGAGGTCGGCCTGCGCGTCCCCGAGGACCTCGCGGTGGCCGGCTTCGACGACGTGCCCGAGGCCGCGCTCGCCGACCCGCCGCTGACCACCGTCGCCTCCGACCGCGACGCGATGGCCCGGGCCGCCGTGGACCTGGTGCTGGACGACTCCCTGATGGTGCCCGGCTCGGACACCGAACGGGTCCGCAAGTTCCCGTCCCGCCTGGTCATCCGCCGTTCCTGCGGCTGCGACGGCGCCGCCCCCGGCCGGGCCGCCCAGGAGTAACCGGAGCGGAACCACCGGTTCCGCCCCATCGGCGGCCTGACCAGGCTTTATGAGAACCCAACGGGGTTCTCGGCACGTTCTGAGCCGCTTCTCATCCGGTCCTCATCCACCAGGCGGAGCTTGGTCGGCATGAGCGAACAGCGGCACAACCCCAGCGAGCAGTACGGCCAGTACGAGCCCCGCGTCATCGAGGGCACCGTGCTGGGCTCCGACACCGGCGGCACCGACCCGTACGCCGGGTACGGCCACCGCGCGGGCGGCACCGACCCGTACGCCGGGTACGGCCACCGCGAGGGCGGCACCGACCCGTGCGCCGGATACGGCCACCGCGAGGACCACTCCGACGGCGCCTTCGGCGCGACGCCGCCCCCGCCGCCCATGCCGCCCGAGCCGCCCACCCTGTTCGGTCACCCCTCGGGCCCTGAGGGCCCCGAGGGCCCCGAGGGCCCCGGCGACCACGGCGGCCGGGCGCGGCGCGGACTGCTGCGCGGGCGGCTCGCCCTGGTGACCGCCGTCGCCGCGATCGCCGCCGTGATCGGCGGGGTCACCGGCGGGATCATCGCCGCCGACCGGCAGTCCGCCGACACCCGGGTCGGCACCATCGCCAGCCCCGTCTCGGCCCGTACCGACGGCACCGCCAACGTGCCCGCCGTCGCCGCCGCCGTCTCGCCCAGCGTCGTGCAGATCACCGTCAAGGACCGCACCGGCACCGCCACCGGCACCGGCGTCGTCCTGAACACCGACGGCCGGATCCTCACCAACTTCCACGTGATCGCCACCGCCTCCGACGGCGGACAGATCACCGTCACCTTCAAGGACGGCTCCACCGCCTCCGCCACCGTCACCGGCACCGACAAGAAGCTCGACGTCGCCGTGATCACCGCGAGCGGCGCCAAGAACCTCACCCCCGCCGTCCTCGGCGACTCCTCCACCACGGCCATCGGCGACCCGGTCGTCGCCATCGGCAACCCCGACGGCCTCACCGGCACCGTCACCTCCGGCATCATCAGCGCCGAGAACCGCGACGTCACCGTCCAGCTCGACGAGGGCGCCACCAGCGGCAACGGCGGCTTCGGCCTCCCGTTCCTGCCCGGCCTGCCCGGTACCCGCGGCGGCGGCGCCCAGCAGCAGCAGAACAACGGCGACACCACCACCTACAAGGCCTTCCAGACCGACGCGGCCCTCAACCCCGGCAACTCGGGCGGGCCGCTGATCAACGCCAACGGGCAGGTCATCGCCATCAACTCGGCGATGTACGCGCCCAGCGGATCCAACTCCTCCGGCAGCAGCGGCGCCGGCAGCGTCGGTCTCGGCTTCGCCATCCCGATCAACGACATCAAGCAGGTCCTGCCGAAGCTCGAATCCGGCCAGAGCCTGTGAGCCACAATCCGTAGGAACCGGTAGACGTCCGCGAGGCGGACAATTACCTCCAGTACCTCCAGCAGACCCAGCAGGCCCTCCACCCGACGAGAAAGGGCACCAGCCCATGACCCCGTCCGCCGACGACCGCAGCACCGCCGAGGCCGGCCACCCCTCCGCCCGGCTCCTCGTGGTCGACGACGAACCCGCCCTCCGGGACGCCCTGGAGAGCAGCCTCGCCTTCGAGGGCTACGAGGTCGCCACCGCCACCGACGGCTACGAGGCCCTGGAGTCCGTCGAACGCGACAAGCCCGACCTCGTCCTGCTGGACATCATGATGCCCCGGATGGACGGCCTCACCGCCGTCCGCCGGATGCGCTCCCGCGGCGACACCGTCCCCGTGCTGATGCTCACCGCCCGCGACGCCGTCGGCGACCGCGTCACCGGCCTCGACGTCGGCGCCGACGACTACCTCGCCAAGCCCTTCGAACTCGACGAACTCCTCGCCCGCGTCCGCGCCCTGCTGCGCCGCAACGCCCTCGCCACCGAGGCCGCCGCCCGCGCCGTCGTCGAGGACGACAGCGAGGTCCTCGCCTTCGCCGACCTGCGGATGAACACCGCCACCCGCGAGGTCACCCGGGCCGGCAAGTCCGTCGAACTCACCCGCACCGAGTTCATGCTGCTGGAGATGTTCCTCTCCCACCCCCGCCAGGTCCTCACCCGCGAGCAGATCCTCAAGGCGGTCTGGGGCTTCGACTTCGAGCCGTCCTCCAACTCCCTGGACGTCTACGTGATGTACCTGCGCCGCAAGACCGAGCAGGGCGGCATGCCGCGCCTCATCCAGACCGTACGAGGCGTCGGCTACGCCCTGCGCCCGGCCGCCGGCACCAGCGCGTGAGCACTGTTCCGCCTCCCCCGCCGCTGACGCCGCCACGAGCCCCGCGTCGGCGCGCACGCGTCGTCCAGTGGTTCCGCTCGCGCTCACTCCGCGGCCGCCTCACCTTCCTGAGCGCGGCAGCGGTGGCGGTGGCCATCGCCATGTCGGCGCTGGCCTGCTGGTTCATCGTGGACAAGCAGTTGTACGGACAGGTGAAAGCGGACCTGGCGAGCGCGCCGCCGGCCATGATCGGCAGGAATCTCAATCTGTACGAGACTCCGGAAGCGGCTCTGGCAGCCAACCAGCCCCGTAACAACACCCCGGAGTTCAGCGGGGCCGCACCCCGGGACACCCAGTTCCTCACGTCGAACGGCGTGGGTCTGCCCCCGGGTTCGCCTCGGGCGATCGTGGTCGAGCCGGAGGATGACGCCGCATTCCGGCTCAAGGCCGGTCAGTCCATCATCCGTGACGGCCACTACACGAACGGGGCTCCCGCGCTGGTCCGGCTCTCCCTGGTCCACTACTTCTCACAGCCCACCGTCGTGATGGTCGCCACCCCCACCCAGTCCGTCGAGGACTCCCTCCAGGGCCTCGCCATCCTCCTCGGCGCCGTCTCCCTCGGCGGCATCCTGCTCGCCGCCGTCGCCGGCCGGCTCGTCGCCCTCTCCTCCCTCAAGCCCGTCGACCAACTCACCGACGCCGTCGAGCACATCGCCCGCACCGAGGAGGTCGGCACCACCATCCCGGTGAACGGCGACGACGAGATCGCCCGCCTGTCCACCTCCTTCAACTCGATGAGCACCGCCCTGGCCAACTCCCGCGAGCGCCAGACCCGGCTGATCGCCGACGCGGGCCACGAGCTGCGCACGCCCCTCACCTCGCTGCGGACCAACGTCGACCTGCTGATCCGCAGCAACGACACCGGCCGCCCGCTGCCCCCGGCGACCAAGACCAAGCTGCTGGGCAACATGAAGGCCCAGATGCAGGAACTCACCGTGCTGATCGGCGACCTGCTGCAGCTCTCCCGCCCCGACACCCCCAAGGCCGGGCCGAACCTCACCGTGGTCGCCCTGCACGAGATCGTCGGCCGGGCGGTCGAACGGGCCAAGCTCCGCGGCCCCGGGCTGGTCTTCGAGACGAGCACCGAGCCCTGGTACGCGCACGGCGACGCGGCCGGACTGGAGCGGGCCGTGATCAACCTGCTGGACAACGCGGTGAAGTACAGCCCGCCCGGCGGCACCATCGACGTCCGGCTCCGGCAGGGCGTGCTGACCGTCCGCGACCACGGCCCGGGCATCCCGCCGGACGAGCTCCAGTACGTCTTCGACCGGTTCTGGCGCTCCCCGTCCTCACGTCAACTCCCCGGATCCGGCCTGGGGTTGTCGATCGTCGCGCAGAGCGTCCGGGAGGCCGGCGGCGAGGTCACGCTCGGCCCGGCCGCGGACGGCGGCCCCGGCGCGCTGGCGACCGTACGACTTCCCGGCGGCCCCGCCCCCGAGTAGCCGCCGGGAGAACAGCAGGGGCGGGGCGCCCCGACAGCGCCCCGCCCCTCCTCATGTCCGGCTCACGGTCAGTCGACGTCGCTGCCCGGGCCGAGGACCTTGATCCGGTCCTGCGCCGGCGGCTTCAGCGGCGAGCCCGCCGTGCTGTGGGCCGTCAGGTAGGCCGTGAAGACGTCCAGGTCGGAGGCGCCGACGAGCTTGTCGGTGCCGGCCGCGAAGGCCGGGAAGCCGTCGCCGCCGCCGGCCAGGAACTCATTGGCCGCGACCCGGTAGGTGGCGGCCGGGTCGACCGGCGCGCCGTTCAGCCGGATCGAGTCCAGCACGACGCGGTCCGCGCCGGTCTTGCGCATGTCCAGGGTGTAGTGGAGGTTCGAGGACACCTGGAGGATCTTCGGCGCCGCGTCGTTGAGACCGCTCACCTGCTGCTGGAGCGCCTGGACCAGCTGGGCGCCGGTCAGCGTCTTGACCTGCATCATGTTGGTGAACGGCTGGACGGTGAACGCCTCGCCGTAGGTCACCACCCCGTCGCCCTCGCCGCCGGAGGCCTTGTAGACCAGGTCGGAGCGCAGGCCCCCAGGGTTCATGAAGGCGACCTGGGCCCCGCCCTTGCCGACCGGGGCGAGCCCCTCCAGCTGGGCGTCGGCGATCACGTCGCCGAGCGGCTTCTCCAGGTCGGCGCTGCCGCGGCCGTTGACGTCCGCGGAGATGTAGCCGATCGGGCGGTTGGCCTTCGGCGCGGCCAGCTTGGAGTAGTGGTCGATCAGCGCCGTCATGTCCGGGGCCTTCTCGACCGTACGGCGCACCACGTGGTTCTCGGCCTTGACCGACGGGCGGACGATCTCGCCGGTGGTCTTGTCCAGCTTCATGTCGATCTCGGTGAACAGCCGGCCGAAGGAGGCGGCGCTGGTCACCGAGCGCGGCACGCCGGCGGGGTCGGGGATGGTGCAGGCGTACGCGTTGTGGGTGTGGCCGGTGACGATGGCGCCGACCGCGGGGTCGATCTGCTTGGCGATGTCGACGATCGGGCCGGAGATGCCCTGACCGGCCGCGCCGCAGTCGTAGTTGTAGACGCTGCTGGCCGGGTACCCGCCCTCGTGGATCAGCGCGACGATCGAGTTGACGCCCTTGGCCTTCAGCTCCGCGGCGTACTTGTTGATCGTGGTGACCTCGTTGGCGAACTTCAGGCCCTTGACGCCCTCGGCGGTCACGATGTTCGGCGTGCCCTCCAGGGTGACACCGATGAAGCCGATCTTCACGCCCTGCGACTTGGTCACCCAGTACGGCGGCAGCAGCGGCTTGCCGGACTTCTCGTCGGTGACGTTGGCCGACAGGTAGTTGAAGTTGGCGCCCTTGAAGGTGCGGCCGGGCTCGTAGCAGCCGTCAGTCGGGTGGCAGCCGCCCTCCTGCTTGCGCAGCAGCTCCGCCGCGCCCTGGTCGAACTCGTGGTTGCCGACCGAGGTGACGTCCAGGCCCAGCTTGTCCATCGCCT
The DNA here is from genome assembly GCF_042724935.1 of Kitasatospora sp. NPDC127060. Lineage (NCBI taxonomy): Bacteria > Bacillati > Actinomycetota > Actinomycetes > Kitasatosporales > Streptomycetaceae > Kitasatospora > Kitasatospora sp. NPDC127060. The sequence continues at coordinate 22,605 of NZ_JBHXEG010000059.1, read as the reverse complement.
CGATGGTCGGCTCGTCGTGGAACAGCGCCGAGGTGAGGGGGCTGGCACCGACGATGTCGCCGGCCGCGACGGTGATCGAGTCGTCGGCCGGGATCCGCGCCTTGCGCAGTTCGGTGGCCAGGTACTCGATGCCGCCGGCCGGGGTCGACACGACCTGCCCGGTGGCCGGGTCGACCTCCTTGATCGTGCCGGAGGAGCCGGCCGGCGGCTCCAGGTTGCCGTGGAAGTCGTTGATCGCCAACAGCTGGAGGTTGACGGTCTTGTGACGCTTGGCGTTGGCGTCGGCGGCCTGGGCGGCCGTCGGCACGACCACCGTGCCGAACAGACCTGCGGCGGCGACGACGGCGAACGCCGACCGTCGGGATCTGACGGTGAGCATGAGAGGTTCCCCTGCACCTTGGAGGAGCACGCGGCGGCGGAGCGCAGCGGCGTGCGGGCGATGTGTTGCGCGAGTGCAGCCTAGGGTCAACGCGCGTAGCTGTCAGGAGGTCGGACGTAACGAGAGGATTACCTGCTGACGAACCATCGCCACCGGAGCGGGACGGGCAGCCTGCGCACCGACTCACGGGCCCCGCTCAGACCCCCGGTTCGGCCGCCAACTGCCGCTCGGCCCTGGTGCGTTCGGCCACCGCGTCCTCGGTCATCGCGCGGTCGGTGTACACCAGCGGCCGCTCGGTGTCGGTGATAATGTGCTTGACCACCTGGACGTTGCCGTTGACGTCCCACACCGCGATGCCCGGCGACAGCGTCGGGATGATCTCCACCGCCCAGCGCGGCAGGCCCAGCACCCGGCCGGTGGCCCGCGCCTCATCGGCCTTCTGCATGTAGATCGTCCGGGTGGAGGCCATCTTCAGGATCGCCGACGCCTCCTTGGCCGCCGCACCGTCCACCACGTCCGACAGGTGGTGCACAACCGCCACGAACGAGAGCCCGAGCCGACGGCCGAACTTCAGCAGCCGTTGGAACAGCTGGGCCACGAAGGGGCTGTTGATGATGTGCCAGGCCTCCTCGACCAGGAAGATGCGCTTCCTCCGGTCCGGCCGGATCCAGGTGTGCTCCAGCCACACCCCGACGATCGCCATCAGGATCGGCATCGCGATCGAGTTGCGGTCGATGTGCGAGAGGTCGAAGACGATCAGCGGCGCGTCCAGGTCGATGCCGTCACTGGTCGGGCCGTCGAACATGCCACGCAGGTCACCGTCGACCAGCCGGTCCAGCACCAGCGCCACGTCCAGGCCCCAGGACTGCACCTCCTCCACCGCCACGCCCAGCGACTCCACCGAGGACAGCTCGGGGCTGCGCAGGGTGTCGATGATGTCGTCCAGCACCGGCTGGCGGTCCTTCACCGTGGCCACCACATGGGCGTGCGCGGCCTTCAGCGCGAAGCCCGCCCGCTCCTCCAGACCGCGCCCCATCGCCACCTCGATGATGGTGCGCAGCAGCGACAGCTGTCCGGTCTGGGTGATCGCCGGATCCAGCGGATTGAGCTTCACCCCGCCGTCGCGGGCCGCCATCGGGTCGAGCCGGATCGACTTTATGCCCAGCGCGTTCGCGATCAGGTTCCACTCGCCGACGCCGTCCTCGCCCTGCGCGTCGAGCACCACGACCTGCCGGTCACGGAACCTCAACTGCCGCAGCACGTACGTCTTCTCCAGCGCCGACTTGCCGTTGCCGGACTCGCCCAGCACCAGCCAGTGCGGGGCCGGCAGCTGCTGCCCGTACAGCTGGAACGGGTCGTAGACGTAGCCTTTGCCGCTGTACACCTCGCGCCCGATGATCACTCCGGAGTCGCCCAACCCCGGTGCGGCGGTGGGCAGGTAGACCGCCTGCGCCTGACCGGTGGAGGTGCGCACCGGCAGCCGGGTGGTCTCCACCTTGCCGAACATCAGGCTGGTGAACGCGTCGGTGAGGTTGCCGAGCGCCATGGGCGGCCTCCTGGTGTCAGCGGTAGGGGTGGACAAGCGCGGGTCCGGGGTGGACCGGCGCGACGGTCAGCGGCGGATGCCGGTGGCGAACGGCAGGGTGTTGACGAACGCCCGGTGGTGCTCCCGGTCGCACCACTCCAGCTTGAGGTAGCTCTTGCCGGCCGAGGCCCGGATGGTCCGCTTGTCACGGGCCAGCGCGTCGGGGTTGCGCGAGGAGACCGTGATGTAGCCGACCAGGTTCACCCCGGCCGCGCCGGAGGCCAGGTCATCACCGCGCTGGTCCACCCGGCCGGTGTGGGCCAGGTCGCGCGGGTCGACCGTACGGTTCATCTTGGCCGCGCGGCTGGCCTCCGCCTCGTCGTTGGTCTTCTCGGTCAGCATCCGCTCGATCGCGACGTCGGTGGGCTCCAGGTCCATCGTCACCGCGACCGTCCGGATCACGTCCGGGGTGTGCACCAGCAGCGGCGCCAGGAAGTTGACGCCCACCGGGGTGAGCGGCCACTCCTTGACCCACGCGGTGGCGTGGCACCACGGCTCCCGGGTCGCCGACTCGCGGGTCTTCGCGGTCAGGTACTGCGGGTGGGTCGCGTCCAGCTCGGCCGGCCAGGCGTTGCGCCGGGACATCGCCTGGATGTGGTCGATCGGGTGGTCCGGGTCGTACATCGAGTGCAGCAGCGAGGACAGCCGGGCCTGGCCCAGCGGCTGGCGCACCCGGATGTCCGCCTCCGCCAGCCGGGCGCAGATGTCGGTCAGCTCGCGGGCCATCACTGCCGCCAGCCCGTCGTCGTCCCGGGCCCGCCCGCCGGTGGCCGTGCGACCCATCGCGTGCGCCTCGGCGGCCAGGTCCCGGGTGTAGTGCATGCAGGCCACCAGGTACGCCCGGTGCTGCTCCGAGGAGGTCGACACCATCGACTGCAGCTGGTCGTACGACTCCTGCAGCCAGCGCGGCGCGTCGTGGTCGCCGCGCCGCTCGACGTCCTTGGCGTGGGCGTCCGGGTCAGCGGGCAGGGTGCGGGCCAGGATCTGCAGCCGGGTCACGAAGCCGTCCCCGTTGGCGACGTGCTTGAGCAGCGTGCCGAAGCGGTCGACCAGCGCCTCCTGGTCCTCCGAGTCCCGCAGCCCGACGCCCGGACCCTCGATCTCGATCGCGGCCGTCACCGTCCGCCGCTCCAGGTGCATCAGCACCCCGACCTCGTCCGGCCCGAACGGCGCGGTCAGCCAGCGCAGCCGGCCCACCCCCGGCGGCGGGCCGATCTCCACCTCGCGGCCGTCCATCCGGGTGCCCGAGTCCATCGCCTCCGAGCGCCACACCGCGCGCCCGCTGCGGATCGTCCGACGGTAGGTGCGGTTGATCTCCACCCACTTGTAGAACGTCCGCTTGCGGTACGGCACGTAGACCGCCGCGATGGCCAGCAGCGGCAGGCCGATCAGACCGGCGATCCGCAGCGGCAGGACGGGCATCAGCAGACCCCAGAGCATCCCGAGGAACGCCCCGAAGATGATCAGTATGATCTCGCCGGACTCCCGGTTCCGGCCGATCGGCGCATTCGGGCGGGCCTTGCCGATCAGGTAGGTGCGGCGCTGGTGCACGTACGGCTGGGCGTACTGGGCACCGTACTGACCGAGCGGTTCGCTGCTCACTTACCCGTCACCCTCCCTTCGCTGGATTGCTGTCGCGGATCGGAACCGGGGCGGCCTGCGGCGGCCCGGCCTGCGGCGGTGGGGCCGGCGTCCGGCCGGCGTGCGCGGCGATGCCGGGCGCCACCGAGCCACCCCCCGCACCGCCGCCCCCGCCGCCTGCCGGCGCACCGCGGTCGCCGTGGGTGGTGATGCCCTGCTTCATCAGGTTCGCGGTGCCGTTGATCATCGCCGAACCGGCCTGCACCGCGCTGGCCCGGGCCCGACGCATGTTCAGCATCTCGTCGCCGAAGGTCGGGACGAACCGGTACACCGCGGCACTCGCGAAGATCGACAGGAACAGGATCGCCAGCCCGGACAACACCCGGGCGAAGTCGTCGTTCGCCCCGGCCCCGGTCGCCACCGCGCCCGCCAGCCCCATGATGATCACGATGATCGGCTTCGCCAGGTCCACCGCCAGCATCATCCCGGCCCAGCGGCGCACGTGCTTCCACAACTGCCGGTCCACCAGCCCCGCGTAGACCGCCGTCCCCAGCAGCGCCCCGACGTACAGCATCGCCGCGCGGATCACCAGCTCGATCCAGAGCACCGCCGCCGCCAGCACCGCGACCAGCGACACGATCACCAGGATCAGCGGCCCGCCGCCGACGTCCCCCTTCTCCAGGGTGTCCGCGAACCCGCCCAGGTACGTCCCGGTGTCCGACTTCGTCCCGACCGCGATCGCCTTCGTCAGCCCGTCCGTCACGCTCACCACGGTGAACAGGATCAACGGTGTGAACGCGGAGGCCACCACCGTCAGCCACAGGAACCCGACCGCCTCCGAGATCGCCGTCGTCAACGGCGCCCCCCGCACCGCCCGCTTGGTCACCGCCAACAGCCACAGCACCAGCGTGATCACCGTCGACACCGCGAACACCACGGCGTACTGCTGCAGGAACGACTGGTTGGTGAAGTCCACCGCCGTCGTCCCGTCGATCGCCCCCGACAACTTCCGCACCACCCAAGCCGCCGCCTGGGCACACCCCTTGGCCAACGACCCGAGCGGATCGGTCACGGTCCCGACGGTCCCACTGCCGGGCAGCGAACCGCCACCGGGCGGGGCGCAGTAGACATCATTGCCGGGAAGCGGCACTCCCGGGCATGCCGTGTTGGTCACCCCGGCGCTGGGCGTGGGCGCCGGGTCAGCCGTCGCGCGGCCGGTCGCCAGCACGACCGAGAGCGCGCCGAACAGCGCCGTCCCGGCCACCCGACCGACTATCCGCCGAATGGGACCCGAGTTACCGTCAGCGGGCATAGCGGAAGCCTCCGAACTGCTCGACGGCACCAGTGATCTCCTCCGCGGTCGCGGCTTGCTGGTCCGGCGGGATCGGGGCCGGGCCCGCCGCTCGGCTGTAGTCGGTGAGCTTCCAGTCCGTCCCGGTCCATCGCAGGCTGAGGGTGAGCGTGAACCACTCCTCGGACACCGGTTTGGTCGACCGGTCGCCGGCCAGCCCGAACAGGCCGGTGCACCAGACGTCGACCTTGACGCTGTCCGGGGTGTAGCCGTTGGACTTGGTCCCGGCCGGAATCGTCCGGCTGACGAAGGTCAGGCCCTTGGGAGGCCGGCCCTGGGCGTCCACGCCGAACCGGGCCGCCGTCTCCGGTGAGAACCCCTGGTCCAGCCGGCTCTGCAGGGCCCCCGCCGCGCCCGGTTCGGCGATGGTGGCGACGATGGTGTGGCGGCTGTCGGTGCGGAACATGTCCGCGGAGCCGATGGCCACCGCGTAGTTGGCGGCGGCGGACTGGGCGCCCTGGTCGCTGTGCGGGAAGCCGGAGGCGATGCCGTTGACGGTGGTGCCGACGGGCTGGTCGCCGCTGGGCGCCGGGCCGGCGCCGGTGCCAGTGGTGGGGGCGGCGCGGTCGGCGGAGCCGCCGTTGCCGCCGGGGCCGGGCTTGCCGCGGTTGGCGATGGAGATGGCGACGACGAGCAGGGTGACGACCACGAGGACGGTCAGCAGGGTTCTCAGTGGCCGGGACTGACGGGCGGTCGCCGGAACGGAGGGCTGTTCGTCGACCGGCAGCCGCGTACGGGTGTGCGGCTGGTCGTCGGACAACGGCACGGCGGCCCTCCTGGTGCGGGGAGCCGGGACGGCTCCGGGGGCCCTCCGCCCGGGGGCGGGCGCGGACGGAGGGTGGGAACGGGGGTGGACTCCTGGCGGTCGGCCCGCTGGGGAGGTCCGGGCGGGAACCTGCCCTCAGGAGGTCCGGGTCGCTGCTGTCCGATCGTCAGATGGCCATGCCGTAGACAATGGTGAACAGAGTGCCGAGTGATCCAATGATGAACACGCCGGTCAGGCCGGCGACGATCAGCCCCTTGCCCTGTTCGGCTCCGAAGCTGTCGCGCATCGCGGTCGCGCCGATCCGCTGTTTGGCCGCACCCCAGACCGCGAGGCCGAGGCAGACGAGGATGGCGACGGCCATGATGACCTCGACCATCACCCGGGCCTCCGACCCGAGGCTCGCGAACGGGCCCCAGTCCGGGGCGATCCCGCCGATGATGGTGTCGATATTCGGCTTCTTGGGAGGGTCCTCGGCCAGGTGGCCGACCGCATAGCTGTGCACGCTGCTCAGGTTCATTTCCATCTCACCGCCCGATCAGGCAAATTCAAGGGCCCGGACCCCGTCCGCGCGAAGGGCCGGTGCCTATTCTTGGCCAGATCTGATGTCGACTTGGCTACTTCTCGCGGATTGGTCGTGAGGCATCGGACACGTACGCGAGGATGTCCACCGTACGAAGGATAGCGCTCACTCTTTGTATCTCTGATGATTGCGGTGAGCAACGCCTTCCGGGACACTTCGACTGACGATTCGTCGGGATGGTGCTGATGGTACTCCGGAAGGGCGGTACGGCCGCCGCTGCTGCGGGAGTTGTTGCGTTCGGGTTCCTCGGTCTGGTGACCATGGGGACGTTTGCGGCGAGTGGGGCGCCGCAGCAGTCGGCGAATCGTTCCGCCCTCTCTCCGGGGACGGTGCCGGCGGCCTACCAGGACGCGATCCAGAAGTGGGGCTCGCTCTGCTCGGAGATCTCCCCGCCGATGCTCGCGGCGCAGCTGTACCAGGAAAGCGGTTTCGATCCCAAGGCCCAATCCGGCGTCGGGGCCCAGGGAATGGCGCAGTTCATGCCGGGCACCTGGCCGGGGTACGCCACGGACGGTGACGGGGACGGCAAGAAGGACGTCTGGAACCCGTACGACGCGATCGCCACGGCGGCGGTCTACGACTGCGCGCTCGCCAAGGACGTGGCGGGGGTGCCGGGCGATCCGCAGGCCAACATGCTGGCCGCCTACAACGCCGGCCCGTACGCGGTGACGGCGAACCGGGGCATCCCGCCGTACAAGGAGACCCAGGGGTACGTGCGGAACATCCAGGCGATGGCCCGCAGTTTCACCGCGCCGACGGCGCCGGTGGCGGTGTCCGCGCAGTCGGCCGCCGCGATCTACTTCGCGCAGACCAAGCTCGGCACCCCGTACCTGTGGGGCGGTGACGGGGCGGCCTGGCAGAACGGGCGGTTCGACTGCTCCGGGCTCACCGTGGCCGCGTTCGGCACCGTGGGCATCACCCTGCCCCGGGTGGCCAACGACCAGTGGTACGCCGGTCCGCACCCGTCGCGGGATCAGTTGCGGCCGGGTGACCTGGTGTTCTTCGCGACGGACCTGAACGATCCGCGGACCATCCACCACGTGGGGATCTACGTCGGCGGCGGCTACATGATCAACGCGCCGCACACCGGAGCGGTGATCCGCTACGACAAGATCGACACCAAGGAGTACATCGGAGCGACCCGGGTCACCACGGACGGCGCCCAGGCGCTGCCGACCCGCAACGACACCAGCGGCGCGGTCAACGCCCCGAGCCGGCCGGGCACGACGGCGCCGACCACCCCGGCGGCCCCGGCCCAGCCCGCGCTCGCCGCCCCGCCCGCCCCGACCACCCCGGGGCGGACCGGCTGAGGCGGCGGAACCGGTGGGACCGGCCGAAACGTCCGTGCACCTGTGTGCGGCCTGTGGACGCTGAGTCAAGTTTCCATAACCGCGCGTTTCCGTGGAACGCTGTGTCCCGGCGATGACGTTGGGTCCGGTGGCCCCCCGTCAGCTTCACGCGTCGGGCGGGCCCCGGCGGGAACGAACAGGTGCAGCGGACCAGAAGAAGGAGGTACGGCGTGTCGACGCCGCTTGCCGACACGACCAACCCCGACCTCGGCCTGCTCTACGCCGTCAACGGCCTGGCCAAGCGCGCCCCCCAGTGGCTGGACCACCTGGTCTCGTGGACCGGCGAGTACGGCATCCTGATCGGCCTCGCGATGCTCGGGCTGGTGGGGTGGCTGCAGGCCAGACGCCGCCCGGACGCGCCGGTGGCGATCGCCGGGCTGCTCTGGGTGCCGCTCTCGGTGGCCATCGCCGAGCTGGCCAATCTGCCGATCGCCGCGATCGTGGACCGGCCGCGGCCCTTCGTCGACCACCCGGGCCTGCTGGTGCTGGTGGACGGCAAGGCCGGCACCCACTCCTTCGTCAGCGACCACTCGACCATGACGATGGCCGTGGCGGTGTCGCTGTTCCTGGTGAACCGGAGACTGGGCTGGATCGCCGGGGGGCTGGCCCTGTTGCAGGGCTTCTGCCGGATGTTCATGGGCGTCCACTACCCGACCGACGTGATCGGCGGCTTCGCGCTCGCCGTGGCCGTGGTGCTGCTGCTGGCGCCGATCGCGATGGCGGTGCTGGTCCCGTTCTGCCACGCGCTGAGCCGGACGGCGGTCGCTCCGCTGATCCGGGCCCCGGAACGCGGCAGCACCGGCGGGGCCGGTGGGGCCGGCCGTGGCGGCGCCCAGCGCGGCCGCCGACGCGGGCGGGGGACGGTGCGCTCCGAGGAGCAGCCGCCGGAGTCCGACCTCGCGGCCTGATCCGACCGGATCCGGTCGGATCCGGTCGGATCCGCCGGACCGCGCTAGTCCGGCGCCCCGCCGCCGGATTCGGATTCGGTGAGGTGGTCGGCCGCTTCACGGCGGGCCAGGTCGCGGGAGCGGCGGGCCGCTGAGTACCAGCCGCAGCTGCAGGCAGCGAAGGCGAAGGAGCCGCGTTCGCTGACCGCGACGCGGTGCTCGGGCATCGGGGTGGTGCCGGGGGCCACCGGCAGCTCACTGTGCACGGGATTCACCGTAACGTGCCGGACGCTCCGGGCGCGACGCCCGCCGGTTTCCGCCGGGCCCGTAACCCTTGGCGGCCCAACTCGTTTGCCCGGAAAGAGCTCTGCCCACCCGGTGGTGGCCGGCGGGGCAGTCGGGCCCGAGGGGGTTGTCGCGAGGATGAAGATGACCGACCAGCAGCGAACCGGGCGGCCAGCGCGCCGCCCGGGGCCGCACCTGCGCTCGGCGGCCGGAGCCGCCCTGCTCGCCGCCGCCCTGGCCGCGGGGGCCGCCGGGTGCTCCGGTGGTTCCGGTGGCGGCTCCTCCGACCAGCAGTCGAGCGCCCCGGACCAGCTGGCCGGCGACCCGGTGACGGCGGTGCGCAACGCCGCCGACATCACGGGCCGGACGGGTTCCGCGCACGCCGCCACCGAGCTGGTCACGGAGTCCGCCGACAAGAAGGCCTCCTTCTCCGGGACCGGCGGCTACGACTACGTGAAGCGGATCGGCCGGCTGGAGGTCCAGGTGCCGCCGGGGGCGGCGACCACCGGGAAGATCGTCGAGGTGGTCCTGCCGGGCACCGTCTACCTGCAGAACAGCGGCGCCAAGGTGCCCGAGGGCAAGTGGGTCAAGCTGGACGTGCGCCAGCTGCCGGACGGCAACCTGGTCAGCAGCGGCGCTACCGATCCGGCCACCGCGGCGGGTGCGCTGCGCGGGGTCCAGAAAGCCGACCTGGTCGGCACCGAGACCGTGGACGGAGCCCCGCTGCACCACTACCGGGGCACCCTGGACCTGGCCAAGGCGGCCGACGCCACCGGTGGCCGGGGCGGGGACGGTCTGCGGATGGGCGGGCAGACCTTCACCGTCAAGGAGGTCCCGTACGACGCCTGGCTGGACGACCAGGGCCGGCTGCACAAGGTGGTGGAGGTGTTCACCTTCGCCGGGGTGGCCGGTTCGAAGGAGGCCAAGGACCAGGTGAAGGTCACCTCGACGACCGCGCTGTCGGACTTCGGCAAGCCGGTCGAGGCGGCCGAGCCGCCGTCCTCGGACATCTATCAGATGAAGCCCTCGGAGAGCCCGAAGTAGAGCTGCTCGGACACGCCCTGGGGCCGCCGGGGGGCAGCGCTCCGGCGCCGGGGCGCAACGGGGCGCCGCCGGGGCGGGTGGCCGTCCGGGGAGCGACGGCCACCCGTTTCGGCGGCGCCGAGATGGCCCGTCCGTGCCATGTGGACGGGCCCCGGAGTGCCTAGGCTGGACGTCGGGTGGCTGCCGCCCGGGCTGGCGAGGCACTGAAGGGGTGGTGCAGGTGGTGTCGTCCACGGGCGGCCGCAACGGCGGCCACGACGACGCGGCCCTCGACGAGATCGAGCTGGCCGGCGAGCTGATGATCGCCGCGACGGCCAGCAGCGGGGACCGGCTGCCGACCGAGCGGATCGACGAGGTGCTGCTGGACCGGGTGGACCCGGTCCGGGTCGAGCGGGAGGGCGACGGCTGACGGGAGCCCCGGGCCGCCCCGGGGCCGGGTCAGCTGCGCAGCAGTCGGCCGATCGCGGCCGAGGCCTCCGCCACCTTGGCGTCCAGTTCGACGCCGCCCTGCTCGGCGGCCGCGGCGACGCAGTGCCGCAGGTGCTCCTCCAGCAGGGAGAGCGCGAAGGACTGGAGGGCCTTGGTGCTGGCCGAGACCTGGGTGAGCACGTCGATGCAGTAGACGTCCTCGTCGACCATCCGCTGGAGGCCGCGGATCTGGCCCTCGATCCGGCGCAGCCGCTTGAGGTGGGCGTCCTTCTGCGCGCTGTAGCCGTGCGGGCCGTGCCCGCCGCCGTGGCCCGTGGCGGGGGTGCCGACCTGCGGGTCGGTGCCCGGCGCGTGGTCCGGCTCGGTGCGCGCTTGCGTCGTGGTCATCGGCCCGCCTTCGTCTGAGTGCCTGGTGGCTGCGTCGGCCACCAGTGTCCAACACCGGGGCCGTGTGTGGTGTTCCGACGGCTCACCCGGCATGTGCCGAACGGCCTGGTGGGGGTCGTGGCGGGGTTCACCCGTCTGAGCGGCGCCCCGGTCTTCCGCACGCAGGACGGGGCAATCCCGCCGAGGTTCCGTCAGACTGAGTCCTTGCGTCCGTACCTGGCGGTGCGGTCCGGGCAACCGGCGTGACAGCCGAACGGAAGAGGAGGTTCCGCCTCCCCGGGCACCACCCCGTTTGCGCGATCGCGCTTGGTTGCACCTAGCATCGTTCAGTCCCTACCCCGCACATCGGAGAATTCCGTGCGTTTTAGCCTGACCCCGAAGGAGACGAGTTTCTACGACATGTTCGCCGCCGCCGCGGAGAACCTCGTCGTCGGATCGAAGCTCCTGCTGGAACTGCTGGGATCAGACGTGTCGGCCCGCGCGGAGATCGTCGAGCGCATGCGCGCCGCCGAGCACGCCGGGGACGACACCACCCATGCCGTCTTCCACCAGCTGAACTCCTCCTTCATCACGCCCTTCGACCGCGAGGACATCTACAGCCTCGCCTCGTCGCTGGACGACATCATGGACTTCATGGAGGAGGCCGTCGACCTGGTCGTCCTCTACGACGTCCAGACCCTGCCGAAGGGCGTCGAGCAGCAGATCGAGGTGCTCGCCCGGGCCGCGGAGCTCACCGCCGCGGCGATGCCGAACCTGCGCAGCATGTCGAACCTCACCGAGTACTGGATCGAGGTCAACCGGCTGGAGAACCAGGCCGACCAGATCCACCGCAAGCTGCTCGCCCACCTGTTCTCCGGTCAGTACGACGCCATCGAGGTCCTCAAGCTCAAGCAGATCGTGGACGTCCTTGAGGAGGCGGCGGACGCGTTCGAGCACGTCGCCAACACGGTGGAGACCATCGCCGTCAAGGAGTCCTGACCCTCGTGGACATGGCAGCACTCATCGCCGTCATCGGGGTTGCGTTCTTCTTCACGTACACCAACGGCTTCCACGACTCGGCGAACGCGATCGCCACGTCGGTCTCCACCCGGGCTCTGACCCCGAAGGCCGCGCTCGCGATGGCCGCGGTGATGAACCTGGCCGGCGCCTTCCTCGGCAGCGGCGTGGCACACACCGTCTCCAAGGGGATCATCGAGACGCCCACCGGCAACCAGGGGATGGCGATCCTGTTCGCGGCCCTGGTCGGCGCGATCGCCTGGAACCTGATCACCTGGTACTTCGGCCTGCCGTCCTCCTCCTCGCACGCGCTGTTCGGCGGCATGGTGGGCGCGGCCCTGGCCGGCGGCATCGACGTGATCTGGAGCGGGGTCCTCGACAAGATCGTCATCCCGATGATCGTCTCGCCGATCGTCGGCCTGATCGGCGGCTTCGCCGTGATGCTGGCGATCCTGTGGATCTTCCGCCGGGCCAACCCGCACCGCGCCAAGCGCAACTTCCGGGTCGCCCAGACCGCCTCGGCCGCCGCGATGGCTCTGGCTCACGGCCTGCAGGACGCCCAGAAGACGATGGGCGTCGTGGTCATGGCGCTCACCATCTCCGGTCACCAGACCACGGGTGACATCCCGGTCTGGGTGAAGATCTCCTGCGCGACCATGCTCTCGCTGGGCACCTACGCGGGCGGCTGGCGGATCATGCGGACCCTCGGCCGGAAGATCATCGAGCTGGACCCGCCGCAGGGCTTCGCGGCCGAGGCCACCTCCGCGGCGATCATGTACATCACGTCGTTCGTCTTCAAGGCGCCGATCTCCACCACCCACGTGATCACCGCGGCGATCATGGGCGCGGGGGCCACCAAGCGGATCCGCGCGGTGCGCTGGGGCGTCGCGAAGAACATCGTGCTCGGCTGGTTCATCACGATGCCGGCGGCCGCCATCGTCGCAGCGCTGATGTACTGGTTCGTCCACCTGTTCTGGGGCTGACCCCCGGACGGCCACGGCCTGGTCCGGCAATCGGGCGAACGACTTCAGGGCCCGCCCCCACATCTCGGGGGCGGGCCCTTCTCATGTCCCGCGGCGGCACCGCCATGCAGCACCGCGGAACAGCTGGGGTCGGGCTTAGCCGAAGCGGCCGGAGATGTAGTCCTCGGTCGCCTGCACCGACGGGTTGGAGAAGATCCGCTGGGTGTCGTCCAGCTCGATCAGCTTGCCCGGCTGGCCGACGCCGGCCAGGTTGAAGAAGGCGGTGCGGTCGCTGACGCGGGCCGCCTGCTGCATGTTGTGGGTCACGATGACGATGGTGAACTGCGACTTCAGCTCGCCGATCAGGTCCTCGATGGCGAGGGTGGAGATCGGGTCGAGCGCCGAGCAGGGCTCGTCCATCAGCAGGACCTGCGGCTCGACCGCGATCGCGCGGGCGATGCACAGGCGCTGCTGCTGACCGCCGGAGAGGCCGGCCCCGGGCTTGTTCAGCCGGTTGTGGACCTCCTTCCAGAGGTTGGCGCCCTTCAGCGAGCGCTCCACCACCTCGTCCAGGACGGCCTTCTTCCGCACGCCGGCGAGCTTGAGCCCGGCGACCACGTTGTCGTAGATCGACATGGTCGGGAACGGGTTCGGGCGCTGGAAGACCATGCCGATGGAGCGGCGCACGGCGACCGGGTCGACGTTGGAGGCGTACAGGTTCTCGTCGTCCAGGAGGACCTTGCCCTCGACCCGGGCGCCGGGGATCACCTCGTGCATCCGGTTGAGGGTGCGCAGGAAGGTGGACTTGCCGCAGCCGGAGGGGCCGATGAAGGCCGTCACGGAGCGGGGCTCGATGCTCATCGAGATGTCCTCGATGGCCTTGGTGGTGCCGTAGTAGGCCGACAGTCCGCTGACGTCGATGCGCTTGGCCATGATCGTTGCTTCTCTCGTCTGTCTCGTACGTCAGTCGGTCGCTCAGTGTCCGCCCTTGGGCGAGCGCCAGCGTGCGATGCCCCGGGCGACGAGGTTGAGCCCCATCACGAAGGCGATCAGCACCAGCGCGGCGCCCCAGGCGCGGGCGTAGCCGAAGTCGTTGTTGACCACCGAGTACTGCTGCCAGATGTACATCGGCAGGGACTGCTGCGGTCCGTCGAACGGGTTGCTGTTGATGTAGTCGGCGCCGAACACCAGCATCATCACCGGGGCGGTCTCGCCCGTGATGCGGGCGACCGCGAGCATCACACCGGTGGTGATGCCGCCGATCGCGGTGGGGAGGACGATCCGCAGGATGGTCTTCCACTTCGGCACACCGAGGGCGTACGAGGCCTCGCGCAGCTCGTTCGGGACGAGCTTGAGCATCTCCTCGGTGGAGCGGACCACGACCGGGATCATCAGGATCGCCAGCGCGAGGCTGCCCGAGAAGCCGGAGTAGCCGAAGCCCAGGGCGAGGTTCCACAGCGAGAGGACGAACAGACCGGCGACGATCGACGGGACACCCGTCATGACGTCGACGAAGAAGGTGACGGCCTTGGCGAGTCGGCCGCGGCCGTACTCCACCAGGTAGACGGCGGTCAGCAGGCCCAGCGGGGCGGCCATCACGGTGGCCAGGACGACCTGCTGGAGGGTGCCGAGCAGCGCGTGGTAGATGCCGCCGCCGGGGCCGGACTGGATGACGCCCTTCATCGAGTGGCTCAGGAAGTTCCCGTTCACCACGCCGATGCCCTGCTGGATCGTGTAGACGGTCAGCGAGACCAGCGGCACGACGGCCAGGATGAAGGCGACCCAGACCACCGAGGTGGCGAAGCGGTCCTTGGCCTGGCGGCGGCCCTCGACCTGGGCCGAGATCAGGTAGCTGCCGAGCAGGAACAGCAGGGCCGAGATCAGGCCCCACTGCAGGTGGCTCTCCAGCCCGCCGGCGGCGCCGATCGCGCAGCCGACCGCGATCGAGCCGACGGCGATGACGGGCGGGGTCCACCGGGGCAGCCGGTTGGCGGTCAGCCTCGGGCCGACCTGCGGCCGGGCGTCCTCAGGGACGGTGACGGTGGTCATGCGTTGGCCCCCGAGTACTCCTTGCGGCGGGCGATGATCAGTCGCGCGGCACCGTTCACCAGCAGGGTGATGACGAACAGGACGAGGCCGGAGGCCATCAGCGCGTCGCGGCCGTTGTTGCCGGCCTCGGCGAACTTCAGCGCGATGTTCTGCGCGAAGGTGCCGCCGCCCGCGTCCAGGATGTGCAGCGACAGGACGCTGTTGGCGGAGAGCACCACGGCGACCGCGATGGTCTCGCCGAGCGCCCGGCCGAGGCCGAGCATCGAGGCCGAGATGATGCCGGGGCGGCCGAACGGCAGCACCGCGGTGCGGATCATCTCCCAGCGGGTCGCGCCGAGCGCGAGCGCCGCCTCCTCGTGCATCCGCGGCACCTGGCGGAACACCTCGCGGGAGACCGCGGTGATGATCGGCAGGATCATGATCGCCAGCAGGATGCCGACGGTGAACAGGTTGCGCGGGGTGCCGGTCTTGGTCTGGTCGAAGAGGTACGTCCAGCCCAGGTACTGGTTGAGCCAGCTGGTCAGCCCGTCCATGTGCGGAACGAGGAACAGCGCGCCCCAGAGGCCGTAGACGATGCTGGGGACGGCGGCGAGCAGGTCGACCAGGTAGGCGAACGGCTGGGCGATCCGCCGCGGCGCGTAGTGCGAGATGAACAGCGCGATCCCGATGGCCACCGGGACGGCGATCACCATCGCGATGAGGGCGCTGACGATGGTGCCGAAGGCCAGGACGGCGATGCCGAAGACCGGCTTCGGGGCGTCCGGCGTCCACTCGAAGGTGGTGAGGAAGTTGCCGTTGTTGTTGCTGAGAGCCTGACCCGAGCGCCAGGCCAGGAAGCCGGCGATCGCGGCCATGATGACCAGCAGCAGGATGCCCGCACCGCGGGCGAGGTTCATGAAGATCTTGTCGCCGACGCGGCTGTCGCGCGATCGGCGTTCCCTGCCTCGCGGGGCGGCAGGGGAGGATGAAGTCATTGGTCTACTCCGGTCTGGTGGCGCCGCCCCGGTAGGGGGCCGGCACCATGGCGGCGGTGCCCCGGACGTTGGTGCTGGGTCGGTGCGTTCCGGCGGGACGGCCCCGGCCCCCCTCGCTCACGGGGCCGTCCCACCGGTGGTCCTGTCCGGTCAGGCGAGCGCGGAGACCGCGGCCTTGACCTTGTCGCCGATCGCGGCCGGCATCGGGACGTAGCCCTTGTCGCCGATCGACTTCTGGGCGGCGTCGCCGATGGTGTAGGTCAGGAAGGACTTCAGGGTGTCCAGGGTCTCGGCCTTGTTGCCCTTGTCGCAGGCGATCTCGTAGGTCACCAGGACGATCGGGTAGGCGTTGTCGGCCTTGGTGCCGTAGTCCAGGGAGAGCGCGAGGTCGCCGTCGGTGCCCGACACGGTGGAGGAGGCGATGGTGAGCGCGGCGTTGGCGGCGGTCGCCTCGACGGGCTTGGCGGCGCCGGTGGCGATCTGGGCGCTCTTCAGGTTGTTGGTCTGGGCGTAGGACAGCTCGGCGTAGCCGATCGAGTTCTTGACCTGCTTGATCTGGGCCGAGACGCCAGCGCTGCCGTTCGCCGACTGGCCGCCCTTGCCCTTCCACGTCTTGTTCGGCTCGGCGCTCCAGGCGCCGCCACCGGTCTTGGCGAAGTAGGAGGTCAGGTTGAAGGTGGTCCCGGAGTCGTCCGAGCGGTGGAAGCTCTGGATCTCGGCGTCCGGCAGCTTCGCGCTCGGGTTCAGCGCGACGATGGCCGGGTCGGTCCACTTGGTGATCTGCCCGTCGAAGATCTTGGCGGCGGTCGGGCCGTCCAGGACCAGGTTGTCGACGCCCTCGACGTTGTAGACCAGCGAGACCAGGCCGGCCACCATCGGCAGGTCGATCGCCTTGCCACCGGTGCAGACGGCCTTGGAGGCGTCGACGTCGGCCGGCTTCAGCGCGAAGTCGGTGCCGGCGAAGGCCACCTTGCCCTGGGTGAACTGCTGGACACCGGCACCGGAGCCGCCGCCGCTGTAGTTGACCGTGGTGCCGGAGCAGGCCGAACCGAAGTTGGTCTTCCAGACGTCGATGGCCGGGGCCTGCGCGGTCGAACCGGCGCCGAGCAGCGTGCCGGGCTTGCCACAGTTGACCGCGGCACCGGCCGCGGCGGAGCTGCCAGAGCCACCGGACGCCTTGGTGTTGTTGTTGTCGTCCGAACCGCAGGCGGCGAGCGACAGCGAGCTGACGAGCGCCATGGCACCGATGGCGAGGGCCTTGGAGCGGCCGTTCCGCTGGAGCTTCACAGGGGTGTCCCTTTCTGTGGCATTGCCCGTCGCGCAGACCGTGCGGACACGGCCGAGCGCGGGTTTTGCTGTGGTCCGGGGCCTGTCCGGCCCTCCGGTAGTCCCGAAGTTAGGCCGGGTAAGTGACACGTCAGCCGGTCGCAAGTGAACGGGGAGTGAACCTCGAACGGATGACAGGAAACTACGTCACGTAGTAACGGTTGCGTCACGCCCAGGGCGCGAGGAGATCACTTCCACCGGTCCTTCGCCGGTGCGCGCTCGCCCGTGCGTACGGGCTTGGCACCCAGGATCACCAGCAGCGCGTCGATCAGCAACCGGTCCCGGTCATGGGTCAACCGCGCCCGGGCCTTGCCCGCCGGCAGCCACTCCAGGCGGTCGACCTCCCGGTTCGGCCGGAAGGCGCCTCCGGTCGGCACCGCGGCCCAGTAGCGGACCTCCTTCGGACGGCCCTGCGCCAGGTAGTGCTGGGCGGGCAGCTCCGGACCGAGCAGGCAGTGGAAGCCGGTCTCCTCCCGCACCTCGCGCAGCGCCGCCTCGACCACGCCCTCGCCCGGGTCGAGCTTGCCCTTGGGCAGGCTCCAGTCGTCGTACTTCGGCCGGTGGATCACCGCGATCCGCGGCCGCCCCAGCCGGCCGCTGGGCTTCGGCCGTCCGGGCAGCCAGAGCACCCCACCCGCCGCCAGGACCACCGGGGCGCGGCCCGCCCCGGTCGGATGCGCGTCCACCGGTTGCCCGGTGCTCAGGCGATCGTGCAAGTCAGGCCGTCCGTGGTGCGGGGGAATGCCCCCAGCCCTCGGCCGGGGGGATCTCCAGCCAGCCGTCCGGAGCCGGCGGGAGTTCGGGCCACCGGCGGCCGAAGGCGTACCGCGCCGCCTCCACCTCCAGTCGCTGATCAGCATGCACCACGCCCAGCACGTAAGCGGTCGCGGGGGTGATCCGCGGGGTGCGCGCCGCCGTCGCCGCGGTGACCGCGGCGTCCGCCGCCTCCTGGTGCCGGCCCAGCACCGCGTCCAGCTCGTCCAGCTCTGCGGACTGCCGACCGCACACCTCCAGTGCGTACCGGGCCCGCTTCACCAGGATCCGCAACCGGGACCAGGGTGCGTCGTCCGCGGCCAGCGCGGTGTCCGCGTCCGCCGTACCGCGCGCCGCGGGCACCGCGCCCAGCCGGCGCAGCCCGTCCCCGCCGTACGGCGTCGCGGCCCGCCGCAACGGCAGCTGCTGGGCACTCGCCGACAGCGCGGTGAGCGCGGCTGCCGCCTGCGGCAGCAGCACCGCCGACGCCCGGCCGCCCGCCGCCTCCAGCAGCGGCGCCTCACCGACCAGCAGGGTCATCCGGTCCGCCAGGGCGTGCAGCCGGGCCGAGCGGAGCTCCTGGAGCACCGTGGAGTGCGCCCTGGTCCGGGCCAGGGTCAGCTGCCGGTCCAGCAGCGCCCGCGCCTTGGGGGCGCCGGCGTGCCCGGCCAGCATGCCCGTGCCCTCCGGGTCGGTGCCGCTCAGCGAGTCCACCGCGCCCAGCAGCCGGGCCGAGCGGCGGACGTAACCGGGCTCCAGCGCCAGCAGGTTGAGCAGCCAGCGCAGTTCGGTGCGCGACTCCTGCGCCCAGGTCTGGTCGAAGACCGTCCCGAAGGTGTGCAGCAGTCCGCCGACCCGCCGTACGGCCCGCAGCAGGTCGGCGGTGCCGTTCGCCGGGACGGCCGCGGCCGAGCCCGGTCTGGCGCCGACCTCGCCCACCGCGAGCGGCAGGGCGCGCAGGAACGCCCCGGCCTGGGCGGTGAGATGGCGGGAAAGGATGTCCCCGGCGGTCGCTGTGGAGGCCGCCTGGGCCGTCATCGGCGCATCGGTCATGGCGTGGTAGATCCCCGTTCCCCCGGGGCCCTTCCCCGGGGCTGGTGGCCGACCGCCGGAGCAGGTCCCCCCGGGGCCTCGGGGGCCCCGACCGCTCCGGCGGGCTCGCATCAGTGGACGCGTCAGCGCGAGGTGGCGGCCCGGCGGCGCTGGCGCGAGTCGATGAGCAGGTCCTGGACGTGCCGCAGCGGCCGGCCCTCGGCGTCCTGCGAGTGGCGCTCCCACGCGCCGTCCGGTCCCAGGTGCCAGGACTCGGTCTCGTCCGAGACACCGAGGTCGATCAGCCCGGACAGCTCGGCGCGGTGCGCCGGGTCGGTGATCCGCAGCAGGGCCTCGATCCGGCGGTCCAGGTTGCGGTGCATCATGTCGGCGCTGCCGATCCACACCTCGGGATCGCCGTTGTTGCCGAACACGAAGACCCGGGAGTGCTCCAGGAAGCGCCCCAGGATGCTGCGCACCCGGATGTTCTCGCTCAGCCCCGGCACCCCCGGCCGGATCGCGCAGATCCCGCGCACCCAGACGTCCACCGGCACCCCGGCCTGCGAGGCCCGGTAGAGCGCGTCGATCACGGCCTCGTCGACGATCGAGTTGACCTTGATCTTCACGAACGCGGGCCGGCCCGCCCGGTGGTGGGCGATCTCGTTGTGGATCCGCGAGACCAGCCCGTCGCGCAGGCCGCGCGGGGCGGTCAGCAGCCGGCGGTAGGACTCGCGGCGGGAGTAGCCGGACAGCCGGTTGAAGAGGTCCGAGAGGTCCGCGCCGACCTGCGGGTCGGAGGTGAGCAGACCGAGGTCCTCGTACAGCCGGGCCGTCTTCGGGTGGTAGTTGCCGGTGCCGACGTGCGAGTAGCGGCGCAGGGTGTCGCCCTCCTGGCGGACCACCAGCGACAGCTTGCAGTGGGTCTTCAGCCCGACCAGGCCGTAGACCACGTGGCAGCCGGACTCCTCCAGCTTGCGGGCCCACTTGATGTTGGCCTGCTCGTCGAAGCGCGCCTTGATCTCGACCAGCACCAACACCTGCTTGCCGGACTCGGCCGCGTCGATCAGGGCGTCCACGATCGGTGAGTCGCCCGAGGTGCGGTAGAGGGTCTGCTTGATCGCCAGCACGTCCGGGTCGGCGGCGGCCTGCTCCAGGAAGGCCTGCACCGAGGTGGAGAAGCTGTCGTACGGGTGGTGCAGCAGCACGTCGCGCTCGCGCATCGCGGCGAAGATGTCCGGCTGGGAGGCGGACTCGACGTCGGTCAGCCCGCGGGCCGTACCGGCCACGAACTTCGGGTAGTTGAGCTCCGGCCGGTCCAGCTCGGCGATCCCGAACAGCCCGGTCAGGTCGAGCGGCCCGGGCAGCGGGAAGACCTCCGCCTCGGTGATGTTCAGCTCCCGCACCAGCAGGTCCAGGATGTAGGGGTCGATCGACTCCTCGACCTCCAGCCGGACCGGCGGGCCGAAGCGCCGCCGCATCAGCTCCTTCTCCAGGGCCTTGAGGATGTTCTCGGTGTCGTCCTCCTCCACCTCGAGGTCCTCGTTGCGGGTGACCCGGAAGGCGTGGTGCGCCAGCACCTCCATCCCCGGGAAGAGCTCCTCCAGGTGCGCGCCCATCACGTCCTCCAGCGGGACGTACCGCTGGGGCGAGGCCTCCAGGAAGCGGGCCAGCGACTGCGGCACCTTCACCCGGGCGAAGTGCTTGTGTCCGGACACCGGGTTGCGGACGACCACGGCCAGGTTGAGGGACAGACCCGATATGTAGGGGAAGGGGTGCGCGGGGTCGACCGCCAGCGGGGTCAGCACCGGGAAGATCTTCTGCCGGAACAGGGTGTGCAGCCGGGCCTGCTCCTTCTCCGCCAGCTCCGGCCAACGGACCACCTCGATGCCCTCGGCGGCGAGGTCCGGCAGCACCTCCTGCTGGAAGGCCGCCGCATGACGGGCCATCAGCTCGCGCGAGCGGGTCCAGATCAGGTCCAGCACCTCGCGCGGCTGGAGGCCGGACGCGCTGCGCTGGGCGACCCCGGTGGCGATCCGGCGCTTCAGGCCGGCCACCCGGACCATGAAGAACTCGTCCAGGTTGCTGGCGAAGATCGCCAGGAACTTGGCCCGCTCCAGCAGCGGGATCCTCGGGTCCTCCGCCAGCTCCAGGACGCGCTCGTTGAACGCGAGCCAGCTCCGCTCACGGTCCAGGAAGCGGCCCTGCGGCAGTGCTTCGAACTCCTGCTCGTCCGTGGTCGACAGCTCCGGCGGAACGCCCAGCGCACCGGACATCCGGGCCGTGGGCGACGGCGGGGCAGAGACGGGGCGGGGGATGCTCATGGGTTCCAGCTCCTCCAGCAGGACGGCGTCCGGACGCGAATGGCTCTGCGGGCCGTCGTCCTCGCCCCGGGTCGACCCCGGGGACAGCGCCCACCCACCCGGCGCGGTCCGTACAGGACCGGCCGGCGAATGGCGGTCGACTCTGCACGAGCGAGACACTACGGACTTCATCCTGTGATCTTCGCGGCAGCAATTGAATCCACGGTAAACACCGCATGGCCGGGAGGAAAGCTGAGTCGGTCGGAGCAAGGGGCGGCGGGCCTCCCCGCCGCTGCCCCGCGACCTCTCCGTTACCGCCGGGCCGTCCGTGACCTACGGGCGGGGACGGCCCGGACGGGGCTGTGGATGCGGGCGGTGGCCGGTGCGGGCCTCGCCGGTGCGGTGGTGGCCGGTGCGGGCCTCGCCGGTGCGGTGGTGGCCGGTGCGGCCGTGGCTAGCGGCGGGTGGCCGTCCGGTCCGCCTGGTACCGGGCGCGGTACATGAGGTCCACCTCGTGGATGGTGAATCCCAGTCGCTCGTACACCCGGACCGCGGCCGGATTGTCGGCGTCGACGTAGAGGAGGACGGTCGCCAGTCCGCGCTCGCCGTCACCTGACCCGGTCAGGTGACGCAGGCCGGCCGCGGTCAGCGCCCGACCCAGGCCGCTGCCCTGCTCGGCCGGGTCCACCCCGACCACGTAGACCTCACCCAGCTCCGGCTCGGTGGCGGTGGCCGGGTGCACCTTCGTCCAGTGGAAACCGACCACCTTGCCGCCCCGGGTCGCCAGGAAGAAGCCGGCCGGGTCGAACCAGGGCTCGGCGATCCGCTCGGCCAGGTCCTGCTCCGTCCAGGAACCCTGCTCGGGGTGGTGGGCGAATGCCAGGGCGTTCAGCCGCAACCACTCGGCGTCGTCCTCCCCCGGGCGGAAGGTCCGCAGCTCGATGCCCTCGGGGACGGGCACCGCCTCGGTCTGCGCACCGGTGCGACGCATCTGCCGCAGCTCCCGGACCAGCTCGGCACCGTACGCCTCGGCCAGGTGCCGGGCCGCCGGGTGACCGCCGTGCACCCAGAAGTCCACCGCGTCGTGCCCGGCTCCGTGCGCCTGCGCCAGGACGGCGTCGACCAGCGGACGGGCCAGGCCGCGGCCCCGGGCGGCCGGGTCGACCACCAGCTCGGCAGCAGGGTTGGCGGGCGGGTTCGCGGCTGCTGTCTCCGGCACCTCGACCTGGCCGTAGCCGACAACGGATCCGCTCTCGCTGCCGATGACGTGGGTGACACCCGGCCGAGGCGTCTCGGCGTTCCGCAGCCGCAGCCGGCCCTGTTCGGAGACGGCGGCCCGGCCGTCGACCGCCTGGGCCTCCGCCAGAACACGCAGAGCGCCGTCGCGCTGCTCGGGGCGGAGCACGTTGTTCGCAATGACCGCTGTCTGATCGTCCATGTACCGACGATACGTCAACGGAAATGCGAAAAGCCCCTGATCCAAAAGGATCAGGGGCTTTTCTGAAGAATTGTTCGGCGGCGTCCTACTCTCCCACAGGGTCCCCCCTGCAGTACCATCGGCGCTGTGAGGCTTAGCTTCCGGGTTCGGAA
>NZ_JBHXEG010000058.1:59697-60346 GCF_042724935.1 Kitasatospora sp. NPDC127060 | reverse complement strand
ATGCTCCGAGACGGCACCCTCTACGAAACCCGCACCCCCGAAACCGTGCCCGCATGACCCGCGCAGCCTTGACGAAGGACATAGAGGCACCCCCCGGAGCGCTGACGGCATGACGTTTCGGACGGGCGCAAAGAGCCGACCAGGTACTGGAAGCGATCCTTCCTGGCCGGCTCCGCTCGTGAACAGCCCGCTCGGGGCTCGCGGCCGTGGCCGTGCTCTGTCAGCGGCGCACTGGTGAGCGTGGATCGCCGCGGTGGCCGTACCTCCCACGCGAGGATGGTGAGTCCCGCAGAGTCACGAGAGGGCACCCGATGAGCGCCGTCGTCCCACCCGAACGTCAGGGCCGCTGGCCCGGCGGCCGCCGCGGAGCGGCAGCTCCGACTCGGTAGAAGTCCCGTCCGCCGATGCCACCGCCGGATCGGATCCCGGTGGTCGGGTGACGCTCCTCAACGACCGCGGCGACACCCACGTGATCGCCGACCTGAACGGCATCTTCACGGCCTGACCCCGCACCACCGGGAACGCCGCCGTGGGGGCCCGCCCCCCCCGCGCCCCCGGCGGCGCCGGGGGGGGGACAAACCCCCCCCAAACCCACGCCCGCGCCGGCCCCCCCGACGACCACCCACCCCCCCCCCACCCGGGGGGGACC